>JAYTWN010000088.1:0-6035 GCA_043743435.1 Acidimicrobiia bacterium | reverse complement strand
ACCTTGGCCAGCAATACTTCGGTGTATTCAAGGGCCGGGGTGTCGATCGGGGCGAACCCGTAGCTCCGAAACACCGTGCGGGCCGTCTCCAAGAGGCGTTCACGGGGCACCATCAGTGCGGGTGGATAGTCCCGAAATCCTTTGAGGGTGCGTGGTTGAACGAGGGGAGCCATAAGGGCTCCAAGATTAGGGGTTGGTGCATCGAGGCGGAAATTGCTTTTGTATCCGAGCTTTGCGCAGCGCTCCAGTTAGGGGATTAGTCGAGCGTTTTCGGGTGCAAGGTTTTTCAAAGAAATTTTGGAAGTTTTTTGCGAGGGCCCGTTTTTTGTCATACCCCCTCCCGATACTGGATACATGACGCAGAACCAGCTCCGCCTAATCCCCGAACTGAACTTGGCCAGCACTACCACCAGCACTACCACCAGCACTATCACCAGCAACCTCACCAGCACTCTGGGCACCCCAAGCCGCAGCACCCTTCGCACCCGTCGCACCAGCAGAGGGTTTTCCCCTATCAACCTGACCCTCATCGAGGGCTCAGTAGCCGCTGACTTTGGCATTGATGAGCGCACCCGCAACATCGGCCTGTCGGGCATCGCCGCAGCTCGCGAGATGCTCCGCCAGGCTAACGAAGCCCTCGCTGCTTAGTCCCCGGGATCGACCAGCGTCAACCGAAGCCATACATTGAGCCAGCTAGAGACAGGAGTGACCAGGACTCATACCAAGCTCTACCCGCCTGAAGGTTGGTCAACTGCGCAATCACGCCAACCGTACCTGGCTGGCTGGCTGGCTGGACAGGCGGCCGAAATAAACGTGGGGTCGGCCAAATTGGAGAGTCGATCGCAGGATTGGCAGTTGACTGTCTCGCCCAACATAACGCCGAGCAAAGAAGTTGGCGGCAAGGTATCGATAACTCCGCAGGCAAATTTCAGACTTAGGTCTTTAGCGGGTCACTAGGTGGCTGGTGTCTTTCGAAAAGTTGGCCTCGAAACAAAGGAAAGTTCGGCGCGTCTTCTTCGTTTTCCTGTGGACATCTCTTTAGCGGGCTCTGTAGCGGAGGCTATTTTTCGGCCGCAAATTTATCCGCCCGTTTCACACCAGCCACCTAGCGGGTCATTAGCGGGCGGCTACGGAAACCGGATCGGTGGAAGCTCTTGGCGTGGCACCTGAGCGGACAGCGGCGGCGAGTTCGGCGGGAAGACCGTCGGTGATCGCAAGAAGTTGAGCAGCAGAGGGGCGGGGACCAACCTCGGAATAGAACTTAAATTTCGGGCCGACCAGCACCGCGAAGGTTTCCGCAAAATCGCCAGCACCAACCTGCAGATCACCACAGGAGTTACAAGTCCACCAAGGAGTGCTTTCGGCCAGGCCACGATTGACCAGGTAAGCGGAGCGGGTTTCGTTCTCATTAAATGTGACGTCGGCGACATGGCCAAGTTCATGAGCTAGATCGTGAGCGGTACCCTCAACAGAGCGACCGGCTCGAAGGTAGATCTCGACTGTTCGTTGCTTCACCAAAGTCAGCCCGAGGTAGCCCGTGCGGGGAGCCTTGAACTGGATGGTCCAGCCAGAAAAGTTGGTGTCCAAATCGAAACGGATTAAACGTATCGCCGCTCGAACTGCTGCTTCAGAAACGCCGCTGTCGATCTTTATGGCCACCCCAGATGCCACCGTGGCCGCCGCCAGGTTGATGGATTTCGATCCATTGGCCTTTTTGGTTTCGCGCCCCTCGTTCGCAGCCATACGAGTCGCAGCACCCGAAGCGCTAGAAAGCACCGATCGACCGCTACCGCTCAGCACCGTGACGCCCAGCATCATCGTAACAATCGTTGCCGTGAGTTTGCGCTGAAGTCGTACCGAAAGTGCCACAGAAACCCGTTCGTTGAAGCCGTGCACGAAAGTGTACCGACGTTCATCCCTGAATTACCACGCTAAGTAGTCACTTCGAGGGGAAATGAACCGAACGACCTACTGGTGAAGGCGAGAACACTACACACGCCCGTGAACACTCGTCCACCGAGGTCAGCTGCCTTTTTCTTGAACATCATTGTGCCCATGACCTCAAAGCAAGGGCCACGGAGGCCGTCTCGTAGTCAATTACCAGCAATGAGTAGGCGAAGGTTGGGATAATTACACAGGCGTTATTTGCTTCTTCGGTCCAAGATCTCCCGAGCCGCACGATCACCGGATTCGACTGCCGCTTCCAATCCATATTCACGTTCTCGGGTGTGCTCACCGGCAAAATGCATGGCCTGAAAAGGTTTACTCATCGACTGCGCACATCTGCGAGGCCCTTGCGAAGAACCCGACTACTCACCAAGGGCTGTCAACGTACGTGATCCGGCGCCGGGACGTTGCAACTTGGTACGGCAACTACCGAACCAACACCCTGTCGACGAAGACGCGAGTTGCCCTCTGGTTTTGTCGTACCGTACTGTCATGCTCGTAGGGTGCTGTTGATCCTGCCGTCCACCCGCTCCTCGTTTCGGAGACGGTTGCTGTTTCTGATGGGTTGTGGTACACGGTTTCGATCGACGCGCCCCAAGCGCGGTTTCTCGAAAGCAGGGCAGCCTGTCCTCACGCAACAAGCCGGTGTTGCGATGGTTTTGGCGGCGACCCTGGCAAGTTTGGCGGTGACCGTGACCTTAACCGGATGCGTGAAAGCGCAAGGCCCCGTTGTTCAAGGCTCCGTTGTTCAAGGCCCCTTTGTTCAAGGCTCCATTGTTCAAGGTGCCCCGTCGCAATCTTCCGGAAACCCGAACGCCGGTTCCACGTCGGGCGCACAAGGTTCGGGGAACAACCAACAACCGGGCGCAGCGAACTCGGGGGCAGAACCTCAAGCCGGCGCGGTGGTGGTTGAAGCCATTCGCAAAGGGCCACTCCAGCCCAACGGCACCGTCACCCATCTGGTCGACGGGGATACGGTTGATGTTGCCTTCACCACCGGGAACGGAAAATCCAACACCGAACGAATTCGCCTCATCGGTATCGACACGCCCGAAACCAAGCGCCCAAATACGCCAGTTGAGTGTTTTGGACGCGAAGCATCTTCGGCATTGGCAGCACTGATCCCGATTGGCACCACCGTGCTGGTTGAACGCGACGTTGAAGAACGCGATCGATATGGGCGCTTACTTGGCTACGTCTTTCGTGCCAGCGACGGGTTATTTGTCAACCACGAAATGGTGCGAGCCGGGATGGCCACTCCCTATACATTCCCTCCCAACATCGCCTACGTTGACGTGTTTGCCGCAGCCGGCGACGCCTCCCGAGCAGCCGCCGTCGGCCTATGGTCGCGCTGCGAGTCCGGCCACGAGTCTCTCTAGCCGGCGGGCCCCAACTCCGCCCGCTCCTAAGCCGTTGGAATCAGCCGTTGCGCCGTGCGGAGTTGGCGGTAACCAACACGCGATACTCCCGCGCGGTCCAACATGCGGGTGGTGGCGGGATCAATCAATACGTCGTGCTGCTCGACCATTTTCGCCCAATCAGTGGTAAGTGCACGTAGTTCTGGCGTATCGATGCACGGGCCCATCCGTAACTCGGTCACGCCCGGCTCCAAGGTGAAGAGCACGTTTTCCAGCGAACGAGCAGCACCTGCTCCCACTTCCACCGAACGATCGGGGAACAGGATTCCCTCCTCAGCGGCCAGAGACCGGAAATTAAAACCGGCATTGCGTTGCTCGTCGGCAGAGGGAAGGTGGAGGGGCAAGGAAAACTCCACCGCCATATCCAGCAACACATCGAAGAATTCCGGACGCAAAATCATGGCGTCCCAGTGGCTGGTGAGGTGCGTGACATCAAAGCCCCAAACAATGGCCCGCTCGATTTGGGCTCGACACTCCCGGCGGACCTCGTCGAGATCGGCGTGATCCCACAGGTCCGGGCGGGTGACCGGGAACCCGCCGTTGCCATCAAGCAGCGAAGGGGCATGGGTAATTGGTCCCCACCGGTACAGGGCGTGCTCGGCGTTCAGAGTGAGCTGCACCCCAACGTCCTCCCCACGGAACCGGCTGGCCGCCTCACGAGCCCACGGGCACGGCACCATGATCGATGCCGTCGTCGCTACCGAACCACGCAACGAGTCATACACGCCGACGTTGGCCGCATGGCTCTGCCCCAAATCCAAACAGGTGATGATCACGGCCCGGGCATCCGGTTCCAACCCGAGGCGTTCATTCAAACTGGGCAACGTAGGCAACGTGTCCAATGTGAGCGAAACGGGCGAAATGGGCGACGTGTTCAACGTAGGCAGTGCGGGTGACGCAGTCGGCGAACTCGGCGTGGTCATCCACCAACCCTAACGTGCGTAGCCCGACGGGGATAAAGGCAACTGACCGCCTCGTCGATGAGCGAAACTGGAGAGATGAGCACGCCTTCGTCTGTCTTTGGTCCAATCGAGTTTTTTGCTGGCGACCCGATTTTGTCTCTCAACGATGCCTTCCAAGTAGACGGGCGGGCCAACAAAGTGAACCTGTCCATTGGTGTCTATACCGACGAAAACGGCAAGCTCCCGGTACTTCGCTCAGTGTTGGCGGCCGCCCAGTCGGTAGGGTTCGCGGCTCGTCCGTATCTGCCTATGGAAGGGCATGAGGGCTACCGCAGTGGTGTGCAAAACCTGGTGTTTGGGGCCGACCATCGGGCCATTGCTGCGGGTCGAATCACCACGATTCAGACTATTGGCGGAACCGGTGCCGTTGGCATTGCTGCAGACTTTCTGGCCAAACACACACCCGGACGAGCCGTCTACGTGAGCGATCCCACCTGGGACAACCATCACGGGTTGTTTCAACGAGCAGGGTTCACCACCACCAAATATCCGTACTGGGGTTCCCAATCCGGCTTGCCGGTTGGAAAAGAAGCCGCTGGTGGGACTCGAAGCGAAGCGGAGATGGGGCCCGCCAGAACAATACGAGATTCGGTCAACGCGACGGCCTGCACGGATCGGGCCGTTGAAGTGTTGTCCGCAGCGCCGAAAGGATCGATCATTATTTTGCAGCCTGTGTGCCACAACCCAACCGGGGTGGACCTGAGCCGCGAACAACAAGACGCCATCACGCAGCTTTGCCTCGCCAACGAACACATCGTGCTGTTCGATATGGCCTACCAAGGCTTTGGCGACGGACTCGACGAAGACGCCTCTTGGATTCGCAGGTGCGCGAACGATGGGCTTAGCTTCATGGTGGCCAACTCGTTCTCCAAGAACTTTTCTTTGTACGGAGAGCGTTGTGGGGGTTTGAGCGTTGTAACCCAAAGCCCCGAAGAAGCCGACTTGGTGCTCGGGCAGCTGAAGTTGGCGGTTCGTCGCAGCTACTCAAACCCCCCAACCACCGGCACCCTTATCGTTTCCGAAGTGCTCAACACCCCCGCCTTGCGAAGCATGTGGGAGGCCGAAGTTGGCGAGATGCGGATGCGGATGGCGACGATGCGCACCCGGCTGTTTGATGCCATTGGCGCGCTTGATTCGTCGCTTGAGGTGGGTTTCCTACTGACTCAGCGCGGCATGTTCAGCTACACCGGCCTTTCCTCTGAAGCCGTCACCCGTATGCGCGAACGTGACGGGGTGTATCTGATCGCCACAGGCCGGGTTTGTATCGCTGGGTTGAACGATCGGGTTATCGAGCCCGTCGCCGCCTCCATGGTCACCGAGTTGCAAGCCGCCCGAAACTAAGCGCACGAACAAACGCTCAAACAACAAAGCTCAAACAACAACGCTCAAACAACAACGCTCAAACGAAAGCGACACCCCACTGGTCGGGGTGTCGCTTCCTTGTTACGTCAGTGTGCCTTCACCGACAGTTCGGTTGGGACACCGGCCAAGCGCACAGACGTTGTGAGCGAGAACTCGGGTCTCAGTAGTCGGTGTGCTCGCGGAACAGGTAGGGCGGCTTGTTCCGCATGTCGTGGGAGAGAACTCGGGTCTCAGTAGTCGGTGTGCTCGCGGAGCGACTCTTGAATGGCTTTGTATTCAGGGCTCATGGTGAGGGGCATCAGCTGCATCAGCTTGGCCATGTTGCCGGTGACCTTCATACGGCCCT
>JAYTWN010000087.1:0-4293 GCA_043743435.1 Acidimicrobiia bacterium | reverse complement strand
CAATTGGGCTATTCATCGAGATTCAGCCGGTCTGGTCCAAATGAGGTGGCGACACAGTCACATCAACTTACAAGGCAAATCGTTATAAGTCCTATAAGTTGTTATGAGTGTAAAGATCGATGTCGACGATCAGCGGAGTGTGGTCGGAGGGAAGTTTGCCTTTTCGGGCTTGACGGTCGACGATGGCCCACGTGACCTTTTCGGCAACAGGGGCGGTGGCATAGGCCAGATCGATGCGCATGCCACGATGCATATGGAAGTCTCCGGCTCGATAATCCCAGTAGGTGTACAGACGATCTTGCGGGTACAACTGACGGAACACGTCGACCATGCCCCACTCACGCAGCTCGGCCAATCGAGCCCGTTCCGCCGGAGTTACATGGGTGGAGTTGGCGAACTTCTTGATGTCCCACACATCGGCATCTTCGGGGGCGATGTTGAAGTCGCCAAGCACCATGGCCTTGTCGGTGGGCTTCTGAGTGGTGGCGAACTGTTCGTTGAGCCGAGCAAGCCATTCGAGCTTGGCCGGGAAGTGAGCATCCTCAAGCGAACGTCCATTGGGTACGTACACACTGCTAACTCGCATTCCACCGCAATCGGCAGTTACTAAGCGCGCTTCATTTAGTACGCCCGTGGTGTAGTCGTCGGCAGGCCCGGTTCCTCTCAGCCCGTCAACAAATCCGTTCTGCACATTCTCCAGCCCGACGCGGCTCAGAATTGCCACACCGTTCCACTGGCCTTGACCATGATGGGCTGATTCGTAGCCAAGCGCATGAAAGGCCATGGCCGGAAATGCCGCATCGCTCATCTTGGTTTCCTGCATACACAACACGTCACAATCGGCATAAGCCAACCACTCCTCCACCCTGGGCAGACGAGCTTTCAACGAGTTGACGTTCCATGTAGCAATGCGCACCCACCAGCCTAGAAGCCTGCGTACGTTTCCAATGCCCTCGAAATGCAGAGTCCTAACAGCGATGCACTACGGCATCGACACGGGAAATCTTCAAAAGTGCATCCAAGTCCTCTACGTCGCTGGTCATGAGCAGGTCTCCAGCAGATACCAGCGTTGCAACATGACCATCGACAACGTCGAAGACTCCAGATTTTGCGCAGAGACTGCCTATTGCTCTTGATACATCGGAATCAAGCGAACGTTCGTCAACGCATTTCAGAAGCCGAGCGAGCAAGGCTTGCCGGGGACCTCCGGAACGCCAAGCCTGAGCAATGCACCCCGATGAGGTGAGAACCGGTTCACCCCGCCGCCTCGCGGCATCAAGGAGAGCCGTTACAACTCGATCACCGCGATCAAACGCAATGAGCGCACCGGTATCAGCAACAATTGCCATCCTGAGCCGCCTTACGCTGCCTTGGGCTGTCGTTTCGTTTCTCGGCTTTGTTCAGATCTTCTTGGGTCTTGAAGTTTGGAACCTTGGCGCTTTGACGCTGCACGATCAAGCATTCGGTCAGCCTCCTCCTTCTCCTCGGCAGTGAGCTTGCCGAACTTTTGCTCCCACGCTTCAATCGCGTTGCCGAGCATTTCTTGGCGAAGCCGTAACCCTGCCGACTCCGCCAACCACGCCGACACACTCTGCCCTGATCGTTCCGCAGAACCCCGAATTGCCTCGCCCAGTTGCAACTCGAAGGACACGCTCATCTTCTCGACACCCATTGGACTATCCTACTACGGTAGGTGCCACCTGAGTATTCTTAAAAACGTTGGGATTACCGAGCGGGAGATTCAGCCGCGGGTTCGTAGGTGCAAACCAACACGCCGGTGGCCGCAACTTGGGCATGAACCAAACGCATAGGTCGAGCCATTGCATCATCGGGGAATATTCGTTTTCCTCCGCCAAGCAAGATGGGCTCAATCATCAGATTCAAAACATCAACGAGACCTGCCGAAAGCAAAGCGCAAACAAGGCTTCCACTCCCCCAAATCAACAAATCACCGCCGTCTTTAGCCCGGAGCGCAGCTATGTCGGCCATGGCGTGAATTCAACGGGTGACGACATCGATCTCCACGCGCGATGGGTCGACAGACTCGCCAAGGCAAGTACCATTCGAAACGTGCCAATTTCGAACGATACGAGCCCAGAGGCCGAGCGTTACTACACGAAATTCTTGCGTTCTCTCACCGGTGAAGAGAAAGTCAGAATGGCCGTAGAGATGACCGAAACCGCGAACCAGATTTGCAAACAGGGAATCGCCCATCGTCACCCGGACTACACCGAAGAAGAGATTCACTACGCATTTCTCCGAATCATCTGGGGTCACGAACTCTACGCCCAGGTGTATCCCTCCGGCCCGTTCCTCACCCCATAACCCTAAGCGTTATGGCTCCCAATTCCGCTCCAGACGATTTCCTGCGTGTGTTATGCGCGCATCTCGAAAAGGTTGAGGCATGGATCGTTGATCATGCCTGGGCGGTTGTTATGCGGCATCAAAATGTACCAATCAGCACCGCTATTGCCGTCAGCAAATTGGTACCCATTCATTGTCGAGACCGCGATCGCCGCTGGAGCCACGGTCGTCGATGCGACAGCGGCCAGTGGGGTTGAAGAACTCGATGACGAAGCAGCGGAGATAACGCTTGGTGTTGACGGAATTGTTGAGGCGGAAGCCACGAGTGCGCTCGTGTAGCTAGATCCGATTACGGTCGTGGTGCTTGCGGAGAGGGGACCCGCAGTTGGCACCGCTGTAGTTGTTGAAGTCGTTCAGATAAATCCCTATTATGAGTGGAGCAATCTGCCCAAGTTGCAACAACTTCGGAAGGTCACAACTACTTCTTAGGTTTGGCCTTGGGTTTAACAAGGACTGCCTGCTTGACCGCCGCTCGCGATGGAACCGGTTTCGCGGCGGACTTTGGCGAACCTACCGTCGTAGATTTCTTGGCGAGCGCAGCCTTCACCGGGACCGGTTTCGCGGGAGCGGCTTTCGTTGTTGTGAGCTTCGTTGCCGTTACTGGCTTTGCCAAAGCTTTCACAGCGGGAACTTTCGACGGTTTCGCTGCTGCTTTTGAGTGCAACGTCTTTGCCGCAACCCTGGCTTTGGCGGGCGTCGTAGTCGTCGATGCCGCTTTCGTGGCTGCCGCAGCTTTGATGGGCTTTGCCGGATCTAAAGACTTTGGTTGTGACTTCGCTGACTTTGCTGGCTTCGCTGACTTTGCTGCAACGACTGCTGCTTTCGCTGGCGCCTTAGCTACCTTCGCTGGCTTATCTGCTCTCTTCAGCGCTTTCACCTCGGCGGCTTTCGTTGGCTTGCTGAGCGAGGGCTCAACTGGTTTTACAGATGGCTTCGTGATCTTCGAAGACTTCTCGGCCTTGGCAAGCTTGACCGGTTTCTCGGCCACGGAAACTTTGGCGGATGTTTCGGCTTTCGCGGGCTTCTCGGCTTTTGCGGGCTTCTTGATCTTGGAAATCTTGGCTGGCTTCTCTGACTTCTCTGACTTCTCTGACTTCTCCGGCTTCGCTGGCATTGACGGCTTCTCGGCCTTCTCTGGCTTGGAAGGCTTCAGCGCTTTTGATGGCTTCGGCGCAGGAGTAACCGCGACCGAATCAACAGCAACTTTGGGGCCTCTACGACCCGGCTTCGCCGATACAGCCGAACTGGCAACCGAAACGGAATCGGCCGCAACCGATGCGACAGCCGCAGCGGGCTTGCGTCCGCGCTTGGACTTCGCCTCGGCGACCACAACTTCGGAGGAGGAAGAAGAACCGGCAAAACCCGTCGTCGCCATTTCTGAAGCTGCTGGAGTACCTACGAGCGCTAGTTCGATTCCGCGCCGGGCCGAATCAAACGAGGCAACAACGAAACGATGGGTTTCGCCGCGCCGGACAACTTCCTTGGCACTGCGAGGCATGGGAATCGCCAGTCCGGCCAAAGGTACATACCCCCGGGCTTCTCCAACCGTTACGTAAAAACCGTGCGACGAATAATTGTCAACTTCACCGTCGAGTTCGGTGCCAATGCCATGGGCAGAGATGAAACTGATGAACGTGAGCGGTCCATTGATCGGTTCGGAGTTTCCACGCGGCGAAGGAGTGCGCTCATTCCGATTGCGGTCACCGCGTTCAGCACGATCACTAGAAGAAAGTTCAGCACGCTCGGCACCCTCAACGGTTTCGAAACCGTCACGATCACGCCCTCCACCGCCACGCTTACGACGCTTCTTGCGACGACCATCACGATCACGCACATCATCAGCACCGGTACCGGCCAAATCAGCCTGACCGCCTCGACCGCCGCCACTTCCACCACTTCCACCACGTCCACCTCGACCAGAAACGGGAG
>JAYTWN010000086.1:0-4409 GCA_043743435.1 Acidimicrobiia bacterium | reverse complement strand
TCGTGACCGATATCGGCAGCGTTAAACATCCCATCGTTTCGCTCATCAACAACCCGCACTTTGTGGGCGGTCACCCCATGGCTGGATCCGAATTGTCGGGGATCGATGGGTCAACGGCCACGATGTTCCAAGGCCGAACCTGGGTCCTCACGCCCACCGCCACTACCGATGCCGATGCCTACAGCCGCCTCCACGCCGTAATCTCGTCGCTTGGGGCCTTGGTCGTTTCCGTTGACCCAGCCCGGCACGACGAGATCGTCGCCGTCGTCTCCCACGTCCCCCATCTTGCTGCGGCCACGCTCATGGGTGTCGCTGCCGACGGGGCCGAAGAACACGCAGCTATGTTGCGCCTAGCGGCCGGTGGGTTTCGCGACATGACTCGAATTGCCGCTGGCCATCCACGCATTTGGATTGATATTTGTGCAGGTAATCGCGTGGCCATTGTTGATGTGATGAACCGTTTTATCGATGAACTTTCTGCTATGCGTGATGTGGTCGATCGTGGCGATCTCGTCGAGCTTCATGATCGTTTGGAACGAGCGCGCGCGGCCCGAATCAATCTCCCCGTCGGTGCGCCTCCCGCTGAGGATCTAGCCGAAATGCGTGTACCCATTTTGGATCGTCCGGGCTTTATCGCCGAAGTAACCACCTTGGCCAGCGAGCTCGACGTGAACATTTACGATATCGAAGTCACCCACTCCATGGAAGGCGGCGCTGGTGTGCTCGTACTGATCGTCGCGGCAAAGTATGCAGACTTACTACGTGGTGGTTTGCTGGCCCGCAAGTTCCGTGTGTCGGTAGCCAAACTGGAGCCAACCCCATGAGCGCCTTTGTTGCCGAAGCGACTTCGGCCGGACTGCCTGATCCGTTTGTGATGCGTCCGTTTGGCGGCCCGATCAATGCCCGGGTGCGCCCGCCAGGATCAAAGAGTTTCACCAACCGTGCCCTATGTGTTGCCGCGCTCGCCACCGGAACTTCAGTCCTTCGAGGCGTGCTGTTTTCCGACGACACCGAAGCCATGCTGGCTTGTCTCAAGGCTCTAGGCATCGCCACAGTCCTAGATCGTGAAGCCTGCACCGTTTCGGTGACTGGTTGTGGGGGAGTGCCCAACGTCGATGGGGTTTCGTTGTTCGTCCGACAATCCGGCACCACAGCCCGATTCGTCGTGCCGCTAGCGGCATTGGGTCATGGAAGCGTGATCGTCGACGGACATGAACAAATGCGCGCACGACCCAACGGTGATCTGGTCGACGGGTTGCGCCAGCTCGGCGTGAATCTCGTATCGGGAGCCGAACCGGCCAGGGTTCCTGGTGGACTACCCATTCGTATGCACGCGGATGGTGTTGTTGGAGGTGAGGTAACCGTAGCGGGCAACGTTTCCAGCCAGTACCTTTCGGGGCTGTTGCTCTCCGCCCCGTGCTTCGCCAATGGGCTCGATGTAACGGTGGTGGGGGAGTTGGTCTCGCAACCGTATGTGGACATGACGATAGCTACTATGCGCGCTTTCGGTGCCAACGTGGAAGCCTTCGGTTACGAACGATTCGTAGTGGCAGCCGGCGGATACAGTTCGTGTGCTTATGATATTGAGCCTGACGCCAGTGCCGCTTCATACTTTTTTGGTGCCGCTGCGGTTTGCGGTGGGCGAGTAACCGTTGAGGGTCTTGGTTCGGCGGCGGTGCAGGGCGACGTTGCTTTTGCCGACATTCTCGGCCGTATGGGGGCAACCATCGAGCAGACCGAAACCGAAACTACCGTCATCGTAGACCGGCAACTTCAAGGCATTGATGTTGATATGGCCGATTGCTCTGACACTGCACAAACCCTTGCTGCCGTATCGGTATACGCCAAAGGGACAACGTCGATTCGAGGGATTGGATTCATTCGCTTCAAAGAAATTGACCGGGTGAGTGCCGTTGTTAGCGAGTTGCAACGCTGCGGCATCGAAGCTCGCCATGATCCCGATGGGTTTACTGTGCAGCCGGGCACGCCGTCTGCTTGCGTGATTGAAACCTCGGAGGATCACCGCATGGCTATGAGCTTTTCTTTGCTTGGACTCGTGGTGCCAGGCATTTCCATCGCCGATCCAAACTGTGTGCGTAAAACGTTCCCGAACTTCTTTCTTGTACTGGAGTCTTTGCGGCCAACCTCGGGTATCTCGAGGGAGAACCCGGGCAATTCGAGTGAGAATGGAAATCTATGAGCAGCGAAACCAACCCCTTGGAATCAAACTCGGCACGGCTTCCGTTGGTGGCCATCGACGGGGTGTTGGGTTCAGGAAAAACGACGGTAGCGCAACGCCTGGCTACCGAACTTGGCCTGCAATATCTCGATACCGGCGCAATGTACCGGAGCGTGGGCTTGGCGTGTGCCTGGGCCAACATTGACCTTTCCGATGAAGCTGCCGTAACCGCCATTGCCACGAGCGCCGAGATCGACGTACGAAGCGATGCCGATGGCGCGCAACAGGTACGGCTCAACGGCGACGATGTAACCACCGAAATACGCACCCCCGAAGCGGCCCGAGATGCCTCAACCGTGGCCACCATCGCCGGGGTGCGTGCGGCTCTAGTAGCTCAGCAGCGCATCTGGGGAATCCGGCACGGCGGCGGAGTACTTGAAGGACGCGACATTGCCACGGTGGTGTTTCCTAATGCCCCGGTCAAGATCTACCTCACTGCGTCGGTCGAAGAACGGGCTCGGCGTCGTCATAGCGAACAAACAGATCGCACATTGGCCGAAGTTGCCGCGGATTTGGACTGGCGTGACGAACAAGATTCCACTCGTGTCGCCGACCCCCTGCGAGTCGCCGATGGGGCAACGGTGGTTGATACCACCACAATGAGTCTCGATGATGTCGTGGAGCGCTGCGTGGCTATCGCCCTAACGCGTTTGGCTGAGGCGGATATTGCTCTTGTCGGTGGCGGAGCGGGAGTCTTCAGCGTCGCTGGTCTGGCCGCGCCCGCAGAACCCGCAGCACCCGCCGAGTCTGCCGTCGAGGCTTCAGGAGTGGCATCTTCGGTCCGGCCTGCTCCGAGCCTTGGATCTTCGAGCCCTGGATCTTCACACGTTGCAACACCAGCCCCCGCCTCTCTTGGCACTGCACTTCCATTCACCTCGTCTCCAGGTAGCGCATCTCCAGTGACTGTACCTTTAGGTTTTGCATCAACAATCGTGGACGGGAGCAATAAAACTGCGGACCCATCGTCAACGGAAACTTTGGCGAGTCCTTCGTTATCTGGCAGCGACACCGCGAATGAATCCCAAGAGCGCAACAGCGGCGTGACACGCGGAGCCGAGGATGCTTCGTTGTCGAGCGAAACAGCACTGCGACCCATCACGCAAGTAGCCCGATACAAGGCAACGCGAAACGAAAGGATTTTGTGGTGGTTAGCTCGTTTCCTGGTGCTCGGATTTAGCAGATTGTATTTTCGCGTCACCTTTGAAGGTTTGGAGAACGTCCCCAAATCGGGCGCTTATTTGGTCTCGCCCACGCACAGAAGCAACGTCGATAGCTTCGTGGTGCTCGGGATCACCAAGCGCCGTATTCGTTTCTTGGCCAAAGAGGAAATGTGGAAGCTGTCCTTTGTGCACCCGCTCTGGGACGCCCTGGGCGGTATCAAAGTGGAACGCGGATCAACGGATCGCGAATCTATGAAGCTCTGCATGGCAGCGTTAGCTTCGGGTGAACCGCTCGCTGCATATCCCGAGGGAACTCGGCGCGAGGGGCTGGTTGTTGAAGGACTCTTTGACGGCCCGGCGTATATGGCCCTCAAAGCCGGTGTGCCAATTGTGCCAATGGGAATCGGTGGATCAGCACTGGCCATGGGTCGAGGCGATAAGTTCCCGAAACCAAAGCATATTCACGTGGTCATTGGCAAGCCGCTCAACAGCCCACCGTCGAGCGAAACGGGCCGCCGACATATACGTGCACTTACTGCTGAACTTGGTGCCTCACTCCAGGTCCTGCTCGACGAAGCACAACAAAAGGCCTGAACGGTAAGGGGTACTTCTGGACGACAGAAGTTACTCCCGGAAAAACCTATGTCGTCCACAAAGGGTGCGCGACGGGAACCCGTTGAAAACCTCAGCCGGTGACGAGGGAACGCGGCTTGGCGAACACTGAGCGGAGTTTCGCTTCGAAATGTTCTAGGGGCAGCGTGTCGTAGGACGGGTCGAAGGCCTTTTGGTCCCACTCATCGGCAAACTTGGCGGCCAGCTCAAACGATGGATGATCTGCATACTTATCACGGGCATTGGCGTCCATTCCAAAGTGCGCGTAGTAATGCTTTCCTTGGAAATCCTGATGGGCCTCGATCATGAAATGGACTTCGGACCGTACATAGGGTTTCAGGATCGAAGCGGCAATGGCCGGGTGATTGGGAACGCTGATGGCCTTGCCAATGTCATGA
>JAYTWN010000085.1:0-4843 GCA_043743435.1 Acidimicrobiia bacterium | reverse complement strand
CGATTACGGTCGCTTCTTGGCCGGCCTGGAGAACGGGTACGCCGCACACCACGCTGGAATGGTGCCACCGTTCAAAGAAGCTGTAGAAGCGTGTTTTGTTGAAGGGCTTCTCAAGGTGGTGTTCGCTACCGAAACCCTTGCGCTTGGCATCAACATGCCCGCTCGAACCGTGGTTATTGAGAAGCTGTCCAAGTTCGGCGGCGAGCGACATTCGTTTCTTACCCCGGGCGAGTTCACCCAGCTGACCGGTCGCGCTGGTCGCCGAGGCATCGATCCCGTTGGGTACGCCGCCACCCTGTGGACCCCGTTTGTGCCGTTTGAGCAAGTGGCATCCCTGGCGTCACGGCGTACTTATGAACTGAAATCGGCGTTTCGTCCGACCAACAACATGACGGTCAATTTGGTACGCCGTTACTCGCCGACCGAAGCGCATCACCTGTTGTCGTTGTCGTTTGCCCAGTACCGTATTGATGGTGATTTGGTTTCGCTCAACGTGCGCATTGATCGGTTACGGAGGGATTTGGATGACTCCCGGGAACGGGCACTTTGCGAACGGGGAGATGTAAGCGCGCATATTGCCAAGCAGAAACGCAAACTGTCACCGGCGGCACCTGAACGGGAAATTGCCGCGATTCTTGATGGTCTTCGTCCCGGCGATGTATTGGCTCCCAATGGTGCGATAGGGTCCGGAATCGCAGCAAGCGAAGAATCGACGGGCTCGATGGGCGACGAGCAAGGCCGTGACTCTTCAAGATTTGTCCCGAGTCCGGACTCCTCAAGCTTTGTCCCGAGTCCGGTCTCGAACACTCGGGATCGAGGCGCTCGACCGGGCGATGATTGGTTGCTAGTTATCGCCACCGCGCGCCGGCGTGGTCGTGACACCACGGTTCGTGCACTGAAATCCAACGGCCGAATGTTGGCCTTAACGCCGCGGGATTTTCGTTCGTTGCCCAACGTGGTCACCAACGTGAAGTTGCCGGTGCCGTTCAACCCCAACTCACGGTCCTTCCTCGAAGCTGCTGCAGTGTCGCTGAACAAAGCCACACAGCGAGCGGTGGGGGGCAAGCCGGGAAAACGGAACCGCAACAACGCCGGTGACCCGTTGGCTGACAGCTTTGCGGAATCCTCGGGTCGCAAGATTGATCGTGATGGCGTCGAGGGTTGTCCCGAATTCAAACTGCACATCAAAGCCCTGGAGCGAGTACGGGGCCTGAACAACGAAATCAACCTGCTGCAATCGCGAATCACCGACCGGAAAGAATCGTTGTCGGCCCAATTTGACCGGGTCCTGCAGTTGCTCGAAGGACTGGGCTATCTCGATGGTTGGTCCATTACCCCTTTCGGCGACATGCTGGCCGGGATCTTCCACGAATCTGATTTACTGATCGCTGAATGCCTTCGCTCTGGTGTGCTCGACGGGCTCACGCCACCCCAGATGGCTGGTTTGATTTCGGTGTTCGTCTACGAAACTCGTGGCCCCGGTGCTGGATCCGGTCGACGTGGTCGGGCCGAAGCGGCAGTTGATCGTTCTCACCGAACCATTGCTGCGGGCCGCGATGGTCGTCCTAGTGCTTCGGTTGGTGCTGGCCGTCCAGGTACCCGCGGCGATCATGATGCCCGTCGCAACGGTGACCTACCGCTGGAGTTTCCGAAGGCCCTGCAAGCTCGTTACTGGTCCATGAACGAAATTGCTCAGGAACTCAACGACGATGAAGCGGCCCTCGATCTTCCGTTATCCAAGACCCTTGACCCGGGATTTGTGGCCGTGGCGCAACGCTGGGCGGGTGGTCGCGAGCTTGATGCTGTGTTGGCTGAGGGCGAAATCACCGGTGGCGACTTTGTGCGAACCATAAAGATCCTTATCGATTTGCTCCGCCAAATTGCCAAGGTATCCACCAACATGACTACCGCAAAAACCGCTCGACAAGCCGCCGACGCGTTGTTCCGTGGCGTGGTCAAAGCCTCTTCGCTGGATTCGCTTGGCGACATTGTTGGCTCGGTAAATCTTTCGCCCGAATCGAACAATCCAAGTGACCCCCTCGAAACAGTTGAAACAGTCGGCACGGTCGAAGCTCCTGACGTCGGGGCACAAGTTCACGTGAACGGCATCGATGTGGAACCCGCGATGAAGATCGAACCGGTTTCCCCTACCGAATTCGTTGAGAATCAGCCGGTTCCATGACCATTGGCAAGGGAACCAATTGGGGCTACCCCGGTGTGCTCAGCCCGCAAAGCCCCATCTTCACCTCCGACGCTGATGTCTCCACGTACTTGGACGCACATGTGAAAAGCCTGGCAATCGAAGCTAACGATGTCCCCGATAGTCCGCTTGATGTAGCGCCCATTGGGTTGACCGGGGGAGTATTGTGGCGGACTGTGGGCGGGCCCGGTGTCGTAGGCCGCTATGCCACCCCCGATGCCCGGCACTACACATGCGATCTAGCGATTGCGATTGTCGATGGGAATCGTCGAGCTTTTGTGGCGTCGCTGATGGCTCGTAATCGTTGGTGGACCAAGGTGGCTGTGGTCATGAATGCACAAGATATAGGTGCATATCGTTTTGGTCATCGAGCACATCCAGGTGATGCGTTGCTCGACGTATACGAAGCGCACATAGAACTTCGCGACATACCCAAAATTGCCAAACGAGCAAAACTTGGCAGTCATCTTCCGCATCCGGGCATTACCGAACGACGGCTCCCTAAAGCTTCGTTCACGTTCGAGCAACCGCGTCAACTTTGGCTTGATGAGCAGCGAGCGGGAATGGTGAAACAACTGAGCGTCACCGTCGTCCCCGATGCTTTTATTGTGGTGGTGTAGGGGGAGCCCGGACTCGGAACAGTAAAACGGGACCGGGTTCCTGATTGCTGCTGGTAACGCAGCAACGCGAAGGCTGCTTAGCAGTACCGGCGGGATAAAGGAGGTACTGCCTATCCACCGAAACCTGGCGTGAAGTTCGTACTCTTTACGGCGGTGTTGCTCACGACTGCAGAGACGTTCACAGATTCAGAATCCGAAATCCTCCGCCGGTATTTCACCAACTTGGACCAGCCGGTCTTTGCCCTGGTAAACCTTCCTGAGGTGGTGAAAGGCGCGCTCTTCGCCCGGTATTCCCGCACTGCCAAGAGCCTCCGACGTCTCTTTTTGGATGAGTTCGTCGGCGAACTTGATGTTTCAGGCGACCACAACATGGACGCGACCGTTGGCCTTGACCGGGCAGAAACCCTGTATGAGAAGGTTTTCGGTGAATATGGCGACGATTCGGTAGCGCAGCTTGGTGGCGTGCACTTGGCGTGTGAACAAGCTTCGAACCTGTTGACCAAGATTTTGGAGCGAGGTCGGCTCATGAGCTACCTCGAACAATCCACCCGCTACATCGCCTACGACAGCCGCAATGAAGGTCGTTATCGGTATCACCGTGATCTTGAAGTGGTGGGATCCAACCTGGGTGCCCGTTATGTGGGTGACATGGACCGGATGTTTGACTGCTACTCCGAGCTGCTCCCGGTGCTCCAGGAGTACTTCCGCAAGCGCTACCCCAAAGATCCGCAGGATTCCGACATGGTTTGGCGTCAAGCGGTTCGGGCCAAATCCTTTGATGCGCTCCGTGGCATTTTGCCCGCCGCGTCGCTCTCCAACCTCGGTATTTACGGTTCCGGCCAGGGTTACGAAATGTTGCTGCTGCGCATGCGGGCCCATCCGCTACCGGAAGCACGCGCCTATGCCGATTTGATGCTCACGGAGCTACGCAAGGTCATTCCGTCGTTCCTAACCCGAGTCGATCGGGCCGAACGTGGTGGGGCCTGGAGTACCTACCTGAGCGATAATCGCCAAGCTACCGCCGAAGTGGCCAACGAACTGTTCGCAGGTGACCTAGACGAAGGTGATGCCGACGCCCCCATGGTTCGCTTGACCGATTTTGATCCCGATGGCGAAGACAAACTCGTGGCCGCCATGCTGTACGAATCGTTGGATCTGTCGGAAGATCGCATTCTTGCGCGAGTTCGCACCATGGCGTATGAGGACAAGCAGCGCGTGGTTCGGGCTTATGTGGGGACTCGTTCCAATCGCCGCCACAAGCCAGGCCGCGCCTTAGAACGTCTCAACTATCGGTTCGACGTTCTAAGCGATTACGGCGCGTTCCGCGACCTTCAGCGCCACCGTCTGCTGACGATTGAGTGGCAGTCGCTTTCTCCCACCCATGGTTATGTTCTGCCCGAGGCCGTGGTGGAGGCGGGTGCGGCCGGAGAATTTGAATCGGCCATGGACCGCTCCGCTGATCTTTACGATGCCATGGTGGACCGCTTTCCCGAACAGGCCTCTTACGCTGTCTCGTTGGCCTATCGCCTTCGCTACGTCATGCAAATGAACGCACGTGAAGCACTGCACCTCATCGAGTTACGTTCGTCGCCTCAAGGTCATAGCGAGTACCGGCGGGTTGCCCAGCAGATGCACACGCTAATTGGTGATGTGGCCGGTCATCGTTTGGTGGCTGACATGTTCACCTATGTCGATCATGGTGAATACGAGTTGGAGCGTCTTGATTCTGAACGCCGTACCGAGCAGAAGCGTCTAGCCCGCGACTCATAAAGGAACATTGCGGCTGTTTGGCGCCGGTGACATTTTTTGTGCGAGGGGGATCTGCTGGTGGTCGACTCGTGTTTGACGCCAAAGCTCAAGCCGCGTTTGATGCGTGTCAAAAGGAAGTCGGGGCGAACGGGTAGTTCCCCCCAGGATGTAGGCAAGGGGCGGTGCAGTCATTGCACCGCCCACTGGTTTTCGGCCCATTTATGAACTTGTCGTCAAGATAAGCGGTGCCGTGACCGATAGCTGAGGTGTGAAT
>JAYTWN010000084.1:0-5887 GCA_043743435.1 Acidimicrobiia bacterium | reverse complement strand
CACTATTGGGCAGGCATTCTGCGGCCAGCTTCTTTAGGATTGTCCTACTGCGAAAGGGTTTGGGAATGACGAGAGCAACTTGAGAAGTCGCGGACGCCCTGACGTTTCTAAGAACGCTGCACGTTTTTCGAAAAACGGGGGGACGGATCGGCGCCTGGATCGACGCTCTGATGAAGGGGTCGGGCCAGAACCGCTAAGCCTGCAATCAGTGATTGGGAATCGCGCCCGTTGCAAGGATGTTTAGCAAACCAACCACGAACGCCGGAATAAGCACCTCGTCTCAGCGTGTCGCCTGCTACCAGAGTCCTGAGTAGACCCCGCCGTCGATCGCTAGGGAGGCCCCGGTGATGTAGCGGGCGTGGTCGCTGCAGAAGTAGGCGACCGTTGATCCGAAGTCTTCTGGTCGACCCAATGTGCGCATAGGAGTTGTGCTGAGATCGGGGTTGTCACCGTAGAGATGTTTAATGCGATCGGTGGCATGGCTGCCTGGCATGAGGGCGTTCACGGTGATGCCGTATTGGCCAACATCGAGCGAGGTGGTTTTCAAGAATGCGTGCAATCCAGCGCGGGCCGTGTTGGACAAAATTAGATAGGCCGCGGGTTGCTTGGCGACGACGGAGGTAATGGCCACCACGCGACCCCATCCACGTTCCTGCATCCCAGGGATAACAGCTTGGAGCATGGCAATGGTAGCCATGGCATTGGATTCGAAGGCCTTGGCGTAGGCATCCAGCGAGGTGCTGGCAAATCCGCCGGTTGGAGGTCCACCTCCGTTGGCAACGAGAATATCGATACCACCAAGTGCGGCGGTTGCTTGTTCGATGAACGATGTTGCCCCAGCGGTGGTGCTCACATCCGCAACGATCGGGATGGCCAATTCGCCAATCTTGTCGGCTGCAGCGTTCACGCGGGCTTCATCGCGACTGCAAATGGCCACACGGACGCCTTCATTCGCAAGAGCCTGTGCACTAGCGAAGCCAAGCCCTGCCGACGATGCGGCAACAGCTGCGCGCTTACCTTGTAGCCCAAGATCCATGGTGATTCCTTTGGTGATTGATGAGTTTGTGTTTGAAGGGATATTGAGTTTGGTCCCTTGTCCGTAACTATTCCAGACAAGAGACCAAACCCGATTTGAGAAACCGAACCCGGTTCGTCCTTTGCTAACGACGCAATGTCGGGTGGTGGCGGACGGCGTGCGATCTGTAGGACTGACAATCTAAAGGATGACGCTAACTCGGCCTTGGGGGCGAAGTTGAGCCATCGAAAGCGTTGAGCGGCGCGATTGGATTTCGAACCCGGCCGCACCGCCACGAAGGAGTCGCAACTTGTAGTAGCCGGGGTAAACGTCGAGCTTCGCAAGCGCTGATCGGTAAATGACGAAGTTGGCGGAAGCGGCTATTGAACCGTCGGCATTCAACGAGGCCAACACGTTGGAGACGATGTGGCGGGTAACCGATTGTGGTGACTCGGCCCAGGCGCTTCCATCGGTCATTGCATCAACGCGTTGGCTCAACAAAAACCAATCGTCTCGAACGAAAAACAAATCGTGCTCGGGGTCACCGGCCGGCCGATCGGTCGCAGGGACGAGGTATTCGCAATCGGGGGTGAAGAGCGCCAACCATTCGCGCAGGCGCCACTCATCGAGCAATTGCGCGTCGTGGTACAAAAACATCTCGACTTCGCGGGACAACACCGGATCGGCAGTTTGCGCAGGCGCAGCAACCGCAGGCGTATCAACCCCGCTCATTGCTGCACGCTCGCGGTGAGTGTGGCTGCAGTGACAGATTGTGTGCTCAGTGACGCACTGACGGCACATCTTGTCACTGGGGACACACCCAAACTGTCAACGGTACGTTCAGCACGTTCAGCACGTCTAGCACGCTCAGCACGTTTAGGAGCAGTTGCGCGGTTAGCAGGGGTATTCATCAAACTTGCGTTGTCGCTCATGAGGCGTTGATCTGATCGAGCAGGCGAGTATCTATGACCGTGGGCTCTTGGTGAGTCTGACCGGGAAGACCAACACGACCGCTGCGGAGTGTTCGAGGAACTTCTGGTGGATGCTCGGTGCCGGTCATGCGACGATCCCATTCACGCCAGAACGTCCGCATTTGCAATTCGTCGGTGAAGATCTTTCTTTCGGAACCCATGCCTCGGGAGATGTCGTTCCACGGTGCTACATCATGGGCAGCGAATCCTCGCTGACAACGTTCCAAAGCTTCGATGTCGTCGGGGGTAGCTAACCCAGCAGGGCCCCAGAAGGTGAGGAAGTTTTCTTGCCGCATGCGTCGCAACTCAGGATCATCATCCTTTGGTTGCAAACTCCACGCGGTAACTTCCATGTAGCCCGGAGAAATCGGATAGAACGTGCGCAGAGTAATTCCCATGATGAGATCCACGACGGCCAAATTCGGGAAGATCACCAAATTGCGTCCCGAGAACATGCGATTGGCCCAGTCGGCACCATACAGTTCGGCGAAACGATTACGCCGGGACATCTGCTTACTTAGTGCCTCGCCCGAAATGTCACGACCTAGGCCGGTGTTCATTCCGCCGGTTGCATCAGCGCCACCGATTACCGCATGGCCGTTCCCAAGGTCATAGCCGAGGTTGGGTGAAGTTCCAGCCTTGAACACCGTACTGAGGTCCTTACCGGATTCTTTCAGCATCGACAGGTAGCGGTGGTGCGTCGTCATGGCGTGGTAACCGTCGGCAGAGTTTTCGCTCAACAGTTTCCAGTTGGCGTTCGCGGCGTAAAGGTGCGATCCGCCAATGATTTGCATGCCCTGCTCAGATTGATCTGCAAACAGATCAAGGATGTCGGCGGAACCGGCGAGGTAGGTCTCAAGATCAGAGATTTCCGGTGTCCACGAGAGGAACACAAACCCGCGGTAGGACTCGACCTTCGATGGTTGCACCAGACACAAATTGTGTCGATCAAAATCCGGGCCGTAGCTTTCTTCGCCCGGCAGCGCCACCAAATCACCGTTGGTAGTGAACGACCAGCCATGGTAAAAACACTTCAGAAACCGGCCGTGACCTTCACCGCGGGTTTCGATCTGCATGCCTCGGTGCGGACACGAATTGACGAAAACTTTTACCTGGTGTTCGGCGTTGCGGGTGAAAATGATGGGCCGTCCGCCAACGTTGCGAGTACGAAAATCGTGGGGATTCTCGATCTCGCTTTCATGGCCAACAAACAGCCACGAGCGATCGAAAATCAGTCGTCGTTCCTCTTCGAGAATGGCCTCGTCGACCATGGTGGAACGATGCACGCGAAATCGTGGTGTTTCCCGATCATCGATCACATACGGGATCTTCGGAGAAATAGCGCTGCTTCCAATAGCGATGTTGGACGTGCCCATGAGTTAGCCCCTTCCGGCGCCGTCCCCCATGAGGGTGCGCCCGATGATGATGCGTTGTACCTGCGCTGAACCTTCAAAGATGTCGAGGATCTTGACATCTCGGTACCACTTCTCCAAAAGCAGCTCCGTGCTAGTTCCCTCAGGGCCGAGCAGCTGCATGCAACGGCGGATGATGCGCTCAAAGGTTGGAGGACCAAAGGCTTTTGAGACAGAAGCTTCACTCTTGTTGTGCATCGCGTGATCGAGCAACCACTGCGCGCCGTAATTGACTCGGCGAATGCGCTCAAGCGCTACATTCATGCGCTCAAGCTCGTTCTCGATCCCGCTCCAACGCTGAGGAGTGAACCCAACCTTTTGGCCTTTGAGAATTCCGCCGGCTACGTCGACCGCCGCCTGAGTGATGCCCAGTCCCATGGCGGAAATGTTGGGCTTATTCTGTGCCAAAGCCCCGAGGGCCCCACTGCGACCACTGCGCATTGAAGGCTGATCCTTCTCGCCCACGGCGTCGTCGCCGCGATCTCCTCGCCAACCCAATTGGTAATCAAGTGGAATAGCGCAATCACTCAACAACAACTCCGAAGTACGCCAAGCCCGGATGCCCAGTTTCTCTTCGTTCTCTTTCGCCACGATGAAGCCCGGAGTGCCCTTTGGAACGATGAATGCCTTGATGCCCGCAGCCCCAAGTGATTTGTCGACGTTGGCAAAAACGACGGTGTAATTGGCATGGCTTCCCCCGGAGCAGTACATCTTTGTGCCGTTCAGAATCCACTGGTCACCGTCACGCGTGGCGGTCGTGGCGACCATCGAGGTATCGGAACCAAAGTGCGGTTCGGTCAGGCCAAACGCTGCAACACCACCTTCGTCAACAATGGGGCGATACCAGCGAGCGATCTGTTCGCTGGTACCCATGAGCTTCACCGTGAGGTGTCCAATGCCTTGGCCGACGACATCGTTGACCCATATGTCCCCATAACAAATGGATTCGGTAATGAGCAGTTCCTTGATCCATTTACCGTCAGTGAATCGAGCCTCGGGAACCTTGTCGCGGCGATCATGACGCGAGATGGCCACGGGGCACTTCTCGATGATGTCGCGCCAGTTTGCTGGGGGGTTGTGATCGATGTCGGCTTGGCGCGCGTAGGGCCGAACCTCCGCCTCGGACCAGTCTCTGATGGCTCGCCCGTGCTTTTCTAGCTCGTTGCTGATGGTAAACATTCGGGTCATAGTGAGGTCGCTTTCTGAGGGGGTGCGAGCGCTTAAAGTGCGGTTTCAAACGCGGTGCTCAGCGGATCGAAGTCAATGGCTGACATCGCCGCGGTACTTCGGTAGAAACGTTCAACAGGGTGGTCGTTGATGAAGCCATGTCCGCCTAAGACTTGGAGGGCATCACGGGTTGATTGTGAAGCCACGGCCCCCACGTAATTGACGGCCGCGGTGGTAGCAGCCTCAAGGTTCTCTATGGCGCCGCTGTCGATTCGTGCGGCAATGTCAGCAACGTCAAGCCGGGCGGCGGCAACGCGGATCGCAATATCGGCCAACATGAACGACACACCCTGAAACGCCGCAATGGGCTTTCCGAACGCCAATCGCTCCGTTGCGTACTTCGCTGCGTAGTCCATAGCGCGTTCCGAGGTACCGAGCATGGCCGAGGCCAACAGTATGCGCGCATTGGAAAGTGCCAAATGGATCGCTGACTGATCCGTGTTTTCGCCACCGAGGAGTGCATCGTCTGCAACGGTGCAATCGAAGGTGACCGAACTAAGTTGCGCGGCGTCGAGGGCCAATAGACGGTCCACTGGGCCCACAGTCACGCCGGCCGCTGACGGGGAAACAAGCGCTACCCGCAAGGTCCCGTCGGCAGTGTCAACACCGACAACTAACAGTGGATCGGCGGTTGCGGCACCAGCCACGGCAAGTTTCGTTCCCTTAATGGTCCATCCGCCTGCGAGGTTCTTGGTGATTGTTGTGGCGGATTCGCTCGGAGATCGGCCATGACCCTCATACAGAGCGAGGGCACCATGCGCGTTTGCATCGGCAGCAAAGCGGGGGAGGTGAGCATGGCGTTGGGCGTCGGTACCGAGTGTCCCAATGCAGGAGGCAGCCGCTCCCGACCACACTGCAGCCATGGTGAGCCCGGCGTCCCCGTAGGCCAGCGCATCAACCGCCGCTGTTTGGGTTGCGCTGGTGGGTACGCCACCTCCGCCGAAGTGGGTGGCAACAGGTGTGGTGAGGCCGGTTTCAAACAAGGCGTTGCGGACGGAACCTGACATTGAACCCGATCGTTCCGAAGCCGTGGCCGCCGGATCGAGAACATCGAGTGCCAAGGCTCGGCAAAGACCAACTACTGCGGCGGTCTCTTCGGTGGTGTCGAGTGCGTACATAGTTCTCCTGGAATGCGATTTCTTTTTTGGGGGGCGAACGATTGCGTATCTTGCGAAGCCCGTGAGGTTGTGTTGGTTGTGTTGGTTGTGTTGGTTGTGTTGGTCGTGTTGGTCGTGATGATGTCTGCGTCTACAGGCTTGGTC
>JAYTWN010000083.1:0-8890 GCA_043743435.1 Acidimicrobiia bacterium | reverse complement strand
GCTATCGAAGTTCACACTGACGGTCGTGGTGCCCCGGCGAAGAATCTCACCCTCAGCAAGCGTCGAGCGGAGATCATTCGTAATGCCCTGGCCACACGGGGAGTGGCATCGAGCCGTTTGCTGATTGATGGTCGGGGCGAAGCCGAACCAATCGCCAATGACGCAACTCTGCAGGGCCAGGCGGCCAATCGTCGGGTTTTGTTTGTCTACCAACCGACGCAGCCGACGCCTTCCGCTTAAACGGGTTCCTCAAGCCTCAGTCTCGTTTGGTGAACATCGGGGCTCGCAAATCTGGTGTTGTCCGGTGAGCGGAACTGGGTTCACACGGTGTTGGCAGTGAAGGCTCGTGTTGAGCTTCGGTGAGCGGCAGCAATCTGTTGGGCAACGATTTTCGCAAAAACCGACGGAGTTAGGCAAAGCTCATCAACGGCTGTTTCGATGGCCCAAGCACAGCCCGAGTGGTCGTCATTGCCCTTTAAATTTGATGTTCATGCACTAGCGTCGAGGTCTGTACGAGCCTCAACGCTCAAGCTGTTTTG
Organism: Acidimicrobiia bacterium; assembly: GCA_043743435.1. Lineage (GTDB taxonomy): Bacteria > Actinomycetota > Acidimicrobiia > Acidimicrobiales > JANYDT01 > JANMZO01. The sequence goes on along the minus strand of JAYTWN010000083.1, from coordinate 8,351 downwards.
GTCGGAGGTGGCCTTCCCGTGTGGTTTCTAACAATCGAATCGATTGCCCTTTTGGTCGTGGCCACAACGCTTGGCTTGTTTGCCGGGTGGCTGGTGTGGGGCGGAAAACCCACGGTTCTTGCGACCAAAGTAGCTGAGAGTTCTGCGGCGCAATCATCAGTAGCCACCCTCACCGACGTTGACGAGCGAAGCCAAGGCGAGCTTGATGAGCTTGATGAGGATTGGGCGGTTAATCGCATCGAAGCCACGCGATCGAAAATTCTCAAGGCAGAGGAAGCGGACCCGAACGAAACCGTTGGCGCCCGACTAAGTGCCGAAGAAATCGATCCCGAGGCATTCGAAACGCCTGCGCTCGATTCGGTCGGCGTGGCGAAAACCGAAGTGTTAGAGGCAAGTCAAACTCCTGAGCTTGACTACCGCGCCTTCGTTGAAGCGCAGTCGCGTCAGCCTGAATCGGTGGAGATCTCCGGCGGGACTCGCAGCGCATCGGAGATGGAGCTCGGGACAAGTGTTGAAAGGTCACGTGAACTTGTCGTTTCGCAGTTGCGTGGAGAAGTGGATCAACTTTCTACGCAACTGGAAACTCGCGAAGCTGATGTGGTTCGGCTGAAAGCAAAACTTCGCAAAGCCGTTGAGGAAATTGAGAAGCGCACGGCTCTGGCGCAAGCCGCTCGAGCCGAGCTGGCGGAGCATCAACGTATGGTGCAGAGTTTGGCTTCAGCGCAAGCAAACCTGACCGCTAGTTCAAACGGCTCAAACGATGCGGTTCAACCAGCGCCCTCACGTGTTGATGACGATTTTGCACCTGCGGGAACCCGTTTCACTCCGGCAGAAATTGACGAGTTGGTCCAAGCTCGAACCGCTTCGTTACTCATTCAGACTTCACAGTTGGAACGTCGCACCGCGCTGATCCAGAGTCGAGCTGAAGAAGCCGAAGCCCGTGTGGTTGCGTTGAAAGCCGAAGCGGCTCAGCATCAGTCCGATTACGACATCGTTTTGGCCAAAGCTGAGCGCGAGGCTGCCGACCGGATCTTGGCCCTCGAAGTTGATTTGGCCAGCGCCCGTCAACGCACCACCGTGGCTACGCAGGAACTTATGGGGTTCGGCTCGGAGATTTCCGCGATCCGCGATACCAACGCCAAGCATTTACAGTCGGTTCACGACACCATGCGCGATTTGCAACACCGGCTCGACACCACCAAAGCAGCACTGGCTGGCCGTTCCGCTCCTGTACCCAAACCATCGAGTCTCATGATGGAAAATCCGTCGAGTGGTTCAGCGTTGATGGGCCTTCCGGGTATGACCTCGGTGCTGGTTGAATCGCTGGCCGAGCTGGGAATCGCAACACTCGAAGACGTCGCCAGCTGGACTGGTGAAGACGTAGACCACATCCAGTCGCTGCTCCCCGAAGACCCAGAAATTGTCGAGCGCAATGCTTGGGTCGCCGCAGCGCAACGATTGCTTTCTTCAACTTCATCGGGTTCTCCGGGTTCTTCAGGTTCATTGAGCTCATTGAGCTCAGCTGCAGCGGAATCCTGATTTCTGCCATGTCTGAATCAAACGCAACACTGCGTGCGGCGGGGGAGGAACTCGTCGAGAACGCGTTTTCTGAGGTGCGGTCCGATAGCAACGCAGTCCGTCACGAAACCTCTGAGAATGATTCTTGGAACGACGAAACGTTCGACAACCGCGGTTCAGGCAGTGTGTTTGAAGATCCACTTCCACACGCAAAGACTCCGAACGACAACAAGAACGACAACGACAACGACAACGACAGCGAGAACGACGAGTCGGCCGGATCCGTTTCTTCGAACAGGGCCAGGGAGGTTTGGTCTCGTCGGACAGACCGTGAACGCAAGGCCGGAGTCATCATGGCAGCGGGTGTCGTTGGACTGTTGGTCGTGCAAATGGCGGTCGTGCGCCCCGCCATCGAACGAAAACTCGTGAAGCGAGCACAAAGCGTTTTGCTACTCGATGGTTCCAAGGCAGTGAAGGTTTCCGCTTCAGGTCGCGACCTTTCCCTCGCTGGTTATGTCGATTCCGAAGAGGCTAAAAAACGCGCGGTTTCGCTGGTCCTCGCTCGCCGCGGCGTTCGAGTGGTTGACGGGGGAAAGTTGGTCGTTGATGCGGGTTTGGCGGCGGCTGGCGGTTCGCTTTCACTTGACCCGGCCGCACCGCAAGCAACTGGGGTTCCTCTCACCGGTGACGGCGCTGGCGATCAAGGAACGGTTGAGACAGCGGCACCAGATGCTATGCAAACGGAAACGGCCGCGGCCTTAGAAGCTGAGCGCGCCAAGCCCATGCGTCGAGCAAAAATTGCGGCGCGAGTTGCCGATGGAAAAGTGACCGTCGAGGGTAGCGTTCCCAACGAAGAGGGCCGGGACCAACTGCTCGGCCGTACCCGACAGAACCTGGGTGACGAACAGGTCACGGATTCACTCGTTGTCCCGGCAGTGAGCGAAGAGCGTGCCGATCTCAACGACTACCGACGAGTTGGGCAACTGCTCTCCATCATTTCGAGTTTGCCTGGCGCGGCGATTTCGGTGAACTACGACCGAGGGACCCTGCAAATCTCGGGAACGGTCACCTCGAACAACGACTTGGCTTTGGCCCAAGGGGAGATCCGCAAGCTCGTACCGGATGAAACCTTGCGAACGACTGAACTGACCGTTGGTGCTCCCGTGGCCTCTGCAGTTGCCGGGTCTACCGAGCCGGTTTCGTCAACGACTCCTGCTTAGGTGCGCCCGGCGAGCGAGTCAATTGAGCGGAACGAACGTTGCAACACTTCTTCCCACGTTCCAGTTTCCAGTGCCGACCAGGAATTCGCTCAAAACGCTGCATCTTCACTTTCATGGCCACGCAGTAGAGTTCGTCGGTGCAAAAACTGGGGTTTGATATTGAAGCAACCGCCGGAGATGCCCGCGCCGGTGTCGTGCATCTTCCAAATGGGTCGTTCAAAACTCCCGTGTTTATGCCCGTCGGCACCCGAGGAGTAGTACGTTCACTTACTGCAGCTGATGTAGCTGGCCTGGGCGCCGAGATCATCCTGGGCAACACCTATCACCTCATGATGCGCCCAGGGGCTGAGCTCGTAGAAGAGATGGGCGGCCTGCACCAGTTCTCTGGTTGGAAGGGTCGCATGCTGACCGATTCGGGTGGCTTCCAAGTGTTTTCGCTCAACCCAAAAGTTGACGATGACGGGGTGAACTTCTCGTCGGTCTACGACGGTTCAAAGCATCGGTTTACGCCCGAAGACGCCGTTCGGGTGCAGGAACAACTCGGCGCCGATATCGCTATGGTGCTCGATGTCTGCCCACCGCTACCCTCACCTCCCCACGTCATCCGCCAAGCCGTGGAGCGAACCGCGGCCTGGGCTGCTCGTCAGCGCAAGATTCATCAGCGGCCCGATCAGGTGCAGTTTGGCATCGTACAGGGTGGTGTGGATGAAGCCATGCGTCGTGAATCGGCAGCCCGAACCGTAGAGATCGGTTTCGACGGTTACGCCATTGGTGGTCTGTCGGTGGGGGAATCAAAAGCCGAGATGTACCCGGCCATTGAGGCAGCCAATTCGATTCTTCCGAAAGATCGTCCGCGCTATCTCATGGGAGTGGGTGATCCGGTCTCGCTGATCGAAGGTGTAGCTCGGGGCATCGACATGTTCGACTGTGTTTTGCCCACCCGATTGGCTCGCCACGGAACCATTTTGACGTCGCAGGGTCGAGTGCAGATTCGTAACGCGCAATACGCTCGTGACCAAAACCCGCTCGATCCCACCTGTAACTGCTCAACGTGTTTGAACCATTCACGTGGCTATTTGCGCCACCTCCAAGCAGTCGGTGAACTTACCGGCGCCACACTGTTGAGTATTCATAACCTCTCCTACCTGTTGAGGCTTATGGAACGGGCTCGAGCGGCCATTGTCGACGGTACCTTCGAGCAACTGCGAGCCGAAACTGCCGGAATCTGGGGTTCGGCGTAAGGTTCGGCCCGGTCAGTCAAGCGTGTGCGGTGTGGCCGAGGCGGGTCAACCGTGTAGCCAGTTCAGGTCTACTTTTGCGTTCTCCAGCCGAAATTCGACCGGATACTGGTCTTTGGCCAAGAAATCGGCGTGAAATAAGGCCGGACCGAGGGCTATCACCGCTGGGGGTAGGGGTGGCGAGTAACGTTGGCCCGCTCTATGCGACTCCTGCCTTTCCTCCTTCCGCTCGTGATGATGCTGTTTCTCAGCCGTCAACAACGGAAAAAGATGCAAGTGCAGAAGGATTTTCTCAACGTGATCGCGCCCGGAACACCGGTCATGACCACGTCGGGAATTTACGCCACGGTTGTCTCCATCGACGGTGACATTGCCACTCTCGAAGTGGCACCTGGTGTGCATATTCGTGTTGCGAAAGGTGCGATCGGTCGAACGATCGACGCACCAATCATTGAAGTACCGGCCTCGGAGGTTGAATCGAAGTGAAAAAGAACCCCTTGGTGCCACTGCTTGCAGTGGTCACCCTCGCCGTTGGAGGTGTGATCGCCACATTGGCGACCAGCACACATCCGCTCTTGGGTCTCGACCTCCAAGGCGGAGCCTCTGTGGTGCTCCAGCCCAGCCGCAAGGTTGACCCGGCAGTGCTCGACCGGACGATCGGGATTATCCGCGCCCGCGTCGACGGTTCGGGTGTCGGTGAATCCGAAATTACCCGTCAGGGATCGTCGATCATTGTGTCGCTTCCTGGTGTGAAAGACCCCGACCGGATTCTGGCCCTTGTCGGTAAGACCGCTGAACTTCGGTACCGTCCGGTGCTGCAGGATCTGCCTTCAGAAGACGAAGTGTTGGCGCAACAAATCACGGCGAAAACCTCAACCACCACCGTAAAGCCCGGTGCATCAACCACTGTTCCGAAAGCGGGAACCGCCACTACGAAACCCGTCGCCTCAGCGACAACTTCGGTGAACCCGGCTGCGGCTACGACCATCAAAACGGCCGACGCCACCACTTCAGTTGCTGCAGTTGGTGCAGGTCCTGGTTTGGGTCGATTCGCTGCGTCGCCTTCGGTAACGACTGTTGTGCCTACTACCAAGGCTTCATCGGTCGTTTCTACAATCCTTCGCAAGACAAGCACCACGCTTGCTGGCAAGGCCACGCCAACCACGTTGCCTGCAGCTCCTGTTGTGGCCACGCCACCGGCTCCAGTGCCAAAGGCCATTGGTTTTGACACGTTGCAAACAACCAGTATCGAAAACGATGCCAAAAACGCCAACGTAATCTTGCCGCTACAAAAGCGTGACAGCGCGGCATCCCGCTTGGTCCTCGGTCCGGCACAGATGACCGGCGGAGTCAAGGGCGCCAATGCTTCACTTGGTCAAAATGGAGCCTGGGAAGTTAACGTTGAGCTGAACGGCGCCGGTACCCGAAACTTCAACACGCTGGCGCAAACGAATTGCCAAAAGCGCGTGGCCATTGTGCTGGACGGATTGGTGCAGTCGGCTCCGCTGATTAACAATCCGTGCAGCTTCCCTGATGGTCGTGTGCAAATCACCGGTAACTTCACCGAGAAGGAAGCAAAAGATCTTTCGACGGTATTGAAGTTCGGTTCCTTGCCCGTGCAACTCAAAGCGCTCACGGTGCAGACCGTGTCACCGTCACTCGGACGCGACTCCCTCCGAGCAGGTTTGCTGACCGGTCTTTTGGGTCTCTTTTTGGTTTGCCTCTACATGCTCTTCTACTACCGGGTGCTCGGTCTGGTAGTCATCACCGGTCTCCTCGTCTCGGGCGGACTGATGTGGACCGTAGTGTCGTTGCTTTCCAAAACCCAAGGTTTGGCCTTGAGTTTGTCAGGAACGGTGGGCATCATCGTCTCTGTCGGCGTAACCGTTGACTCCTACGTGGTGTACTTCGAACGAGTCCGTGACCAAATCCGTGAAGGCAAATCAATCGAATCTTCGGTTGATCGTGGTTTTAAGCAAGCCTGGCGCACCATCGTTGCCGCCGACCTCACTTCCTTCATCGGTGCGCTTGTGCTGTATCTGCTCACGGTTGGTTCCGTGCGTGGCTTCGCTTTCTTCTTGATGCTGTCAACCGCACTCGACATCGTGGTGACGTACTTCTTCACTCGTAACGTCGTGAAGATCATTGCTATGCGCAACGGTTTCACTGGAAAGTCGCTCGGTGTCGATGTACTGGCCAGACCAGTTTCTGGTGCCACAACTTCTGGCGTGCTTCGTCCCGCCGGTACTTCAGCCGTAGGAGGCGCAAAGTGAGCTCCACCGAATCGTTGACCCCATTTCAAACGGACCGAGCCGGAAGCCTCTGGTACCGCCTTTCTCACGGGGCGACCAATTACGAGTTTGTTCGTCGTTGGAAGCGTTGGCTGATGATTTCGGGCACGGTCATTATTATCGGCCTGGTTTCGCTTGCCGCTCGCGGCTTGTCACTTGGTATCGACTTCAAAGGTGGGACGTCATGGGAGTTTGATCGCAAATCCTTGACAGTCGCTCAAGCCCGTGATGTGGTTGGCCCGATCATCGGACGCGATGCCCCGATCCAGTTGCTGGGTGCCGATCGGATGCGAGTGAAGGGTGCGAAAAGCGATGAAGCAACACGAACCAAGGTTGCCGATGCGCTGGCCAAAGCGGCCAAAATTGATCGCAAAAATCTCAGCACGAACTTTGTGGGACCTACATGGGGTAAGGACGTTTCCCGCAAAGCCCGGATTGCTTTGCTCTGGTTCTTTGTGGTCATCACGGGGTTCATTTCTGTCCGATTCCAATTTAAGATGGCCGTTGCGGCTCTGGTGGCGGTCTTTCACGACGTTATTGTCACCGTTGGCATTTATTCTGTGATCGGTGGACTGTTTGGCATTGAGGTGACACCTGCGACGGTGATTGCCTTTCTTACGATTTTGGGCTTCTCGCTGTACGACACCATCGTGGTGTTCGACAAAGTTGCTGACAACGAAAAGACCTATGCGGCCAACGGCAAGCTTGCCTACACCGATGTGGTGAACCTGTCGATGAACCAAACCTTGATGCGTTCCATTAACACTTCATTTGTGGCCATTCTGCCTGTGCTGTCACTGCTGATTGTCGGTGCAGAATCATGGGTGCCGTAGCGCTTGGTGACTTCGGGTTGGCGTTGTTCGTTGGTTTGCTTACCGGTGCTTACTCTTCAATCTTCGTTGCTTCGCCGTTGTTGGCGATGTTGAAGGAACGTGAAGAGTCGTGGACCAAGATTCGTACCAAGCTGGCTCGTGGTGGTGATTCCGTTACGGCTGAAGCTGGTGCGGCTGCTCGCGATGCTGCTGCGCATTCTGGTGTTGTTGCTGCTGCCGATCCGGTTTCTGCAGCCAGCGTCTTTGGTGGCGTGCCCCGTGGCCGTAAGCAGGGCAAAGCCCGCTAGCTCTTTGGTGCTTTTTGATTGGAACCGGTTCCGGTGACGTATCCGGATAAAATTTCCAACGCGTGAAAAGACCGGCCGTTTGGTCGGTCTTTTTGTTTTTCGCTGGCAAACTGGACTCCATGGCTACCCTGCTCTGCTTCCACGCCCACCCCGACGACGAGTCAATCGCCACTGGCGGAACTATGGCCCGAGCCCACGCCGAGGGTCACCGAGTCGTACTGGTGGTGGCCACCGGGGGAGAGCACGGTGAAAAGCCCGCAGATTTGGCGGACGGTGAAACCCTGGCTATGCGCCGGGCTGCAGAAACTCGGGCATCAGCCCTGGAACTGGGTATTGATCGAGTCGAGTTCTTGGGCTACCACGATTCGGGCATGACGGGATGGGAACAAAACGCCGAACCCCAAGCATTCATGAATGCCCCCGTCGAAGATGCGGCGGCAAAGCTGGCCGCCATCCTGACCGAAGAAAACGTAAGCACTATTACGATTTATGACTGGCATGGAAACTACGGTCACCCCGACCACATCGCCGTGCACCGTGTCGGCAAACGTGCAGCTGAGTTGGCGAGCACACCGAACGTGTACGAGGCCACCATGAACCGCGATGCCGTGGTGGGATTTATGGAAGCTGCGCGTGCCTCGGGCCAGACCATCGAATTTGATGCCAATGAGACCGACGATGGCAATCCGTTTGGTATGCCCGAAGCGGAGCTCACCACCGCCGTGGATGTTACGAGCTACATCGCTAACAAGCGCTCCTCCATGACGTGTCACCGCAGCCAGATCACCGATTCCTCATTCTTCCTGCAGATGCCACCAGAAGCGTTTGCGATGGCCTTCGGCACCGAGTGGTTTATTCGTACCGGTGCCCCCGGGGGAATCACCGAATCCTGGGTCGGCGGTTTGTAGCTGTGATCCAGTTGCGATCTAACTGGAATCCGCCTGCGATCATCTAAAAGCCGTAG
>JAYTWN010000082.1:0-3273 GCA_043743435.1 Acidimicrobiia bacterium | reverse complement strand
AGCGGATTGGCTGTTCCCATTGGTTCGGTAGTCACCTTTGCCGAAGCCTTGGGTGCCGTGGGGATCCTCAACCGAACCCCGGTGTACTGGGCTGGCCGTGCAGTGCTGGTGCGCAAACCTGAAGATATCCCTACCTACGATCGGGCATTCGCCGCGTTTTGGATGGCCATCACCGGGCGGCCCAAACCTCCGTCGGCAGAAGAACAAGTCACCCTGGCCCTCGATGATGTCGACGAGAACGACAACGAAGACGGTGACAATCCCAGCGATGAAGATGAAGAAGGCGAAACGCTTTCGGTTCGATTCAGTGCCGTTGAAGTCTTGCGAGACAAAGACTTTGCGGAATACTCCGTAGCAGAATTCGCCGAAGCGAGAGCGGCCATGGCCAAGTTGCGTTTTGTGGGATCACCACGCCGGAGCCGTCGATTGGAACCGGTGAAAGGCGCTCGCAGAACCGCACGCCCCGATCTTCGCCGTACGGTTCGTAATGCTCTGCGTACAGAGGGTTTACCCATCAGTCGTGCGTTTCGAGACACGTCTACCAAGCCTCGCCGGATCGTGTTGCTCTGCGACGTGAGTGGATCGATGGAGGCCTACGCCCGAGCTTTGCTGCGGTTCTGTCAGGCCGCCGTGGTTGGACGTGGGCGAGTAGAAGTGTTCGCTCTGGGCACACGGCTCACCCGTATCACCAGAGAACTCAATTCCCGCGACCCCGATGCCGCCTTGCACAATGCCGCGAAACGAGTGGTGGACTGGTCGGGCGGAACTCGACTTGGCGATGGTATGCGCGCCTTCAATGACCAATGGGGCGTTCGTGGGATGGCTCGCCAATCGGTGATCGTCATTCTGTCCGACGGCTGGGATCGTGGTGACCCTGAAACGTTGGCGGCACAGATGGAACGTCTGCATCGCGTGGCCCACAAGGTGGTGTGGGTAAACCCACTCAAAGCCGCGCCGGGCTACGCGCCCTTGGCCCGCGGAATGGCCGCAGCCCTCCCACACGTGGACAACTTCATCGAAGGCCACTCTCTCGCCTCCATCGAAGCCCTCGCCCAAGTCCTCGCGACCTGCTGAATTTTTAGGCCATCAAGGGGACATCAAAGGGCCGAATCCACCGAACCCGCCCTTAAACTCTCCCCAAAGAGAAACTTCCTGGTAGTCGCATAAAGACCTGAGCATGTACCGGGTGGAAGGGGGCATCTATTCGGAACTGCTGTTCGCCCGCTGCGCTGAAACACCTGCTGTTTTCCAGAAATCACCAGCTGAACGGCTCTATCGTGCGCTCGTGAAGCGTGGCAATCCCAGCTGGTTGGGTGGTTGCCTGTTCTGCGCGAGGAAAGTGCCTATTCCGGTGATTTTGGGGTCTACAGGACTAGCGTTGAGATTGCCTATGTTGTCGTGCCGTCCGTTTCGCCTGTCTGAGGGGGGATGGGTCCGTTGTGGCAAACCGCTTTCAGGGTCGGAGGGTTCTAGCGCAAACACGCACTACAGACGATGTCTGTTTGGGTTTCATGTAGGAGCGGCGGTTGCGATTTCATTCTGGTTCGGTGCCCTACCCGCTATCTCGGTCACCACCACTTCCCCGGAGCGTGCCAAGCCTAAGGTAACCAAGTCGGCATCGAAAACGACGAGTGTGGCCAAGGCTCCTGCTCATCAGGTACGTTCTCGCCGATCCACGTCCACCACGCAAGTCGGACCGTTGGTGCCGTCCTTCGTCATAGCGTCAACACCGCCTCTGGCTACAACCCCGCCAGCGACGAGCACCTCAAAGCCGCGCCGAACCACGACAACCGTCAACACCATTGGATCGGTCACGATCTCGTCGTCGATTACCGGCTTTGCAGCAGCGAACACTCCAGCCGCGGTCCAGCCACCCTCCAGCCCGCCATCCTCCAGCCCGGCATCCTCCAGCCCAGCAGTCCCGTCCACAGAGCCCGTCATGCAGATGTCCACACCGCCCAGCACCCTGCCCACCACCCTGCCCACCACGACGACCACGCCTGAGCGGATTGCCGTTTTAAGCCAGTCCCGAACCGCAACGTCATCAACCGTGGTTCGTCGATCGGTGGGCGTTGAGGCCGAAGTAATCCAACAGGTAACCGTGAAAACCCCAGTGACGGCCCTAAGTATTGCGCCTTTGCCTCCAAGTACCAGCGCTGTTCTCAACGACATCAACCGAGTCAAAGTCTCGACCGTCGTGGAAAGCGTCGTCGCCAAACCCGAGCCGCTAACCGCCACGAACTCTCCGATCACCACCTCGAAAAAAGCTCCGGAGACCGTAACGGAAACGTCGAAGTCGAAAGCCAAAACTTCCGCCAGCGGTACGCAGAAAGCCGCGGCCCCCGCAAAAACGTCAGCCAAGCGGTCCCCAAAAACCGGCGCAAAAGCAATAGCGAAGGCCCCGAACTGATCGTTTGCGTCGAAACACCGCGATCAGAGCGAGCCGTGTCCGTTGGTTCGTGGCGGAAAAGCACGCTTGTGTGCGGTTCTGCACGTACACTTTGGCACACAAGCGCGCACTTCCGCCGGGACAAGGCAAACCACCTGCTCGTCGACGCCATGGAGTAATGGTTTGAGGCCCAGATGTTGGCTTGGTGGCCGGTTGGTGACCGTTGTCAAGTGTCGGCCCGGCACTTCGAAGTAGTAACTTGCACGCCGATGGTGATTCTCCCGAACCCGGTTCCCACCTCCCTCCAGCACGGACAGCCGGAAACGACGCCCCAACTCGGCCCAAATGCTTTGAAGCGACCCGCGCACGACCGACCCAAGATGCGCAACTGGGCCATGTTCTCGGTTGTCGTAACGACCGGCCTTTTCGTTGCGCAAACCGCTTCGGCCACAGGCATAAAGGCGGGGCCGACACAAACCCAAGCATCCCCGGTGCAGCCGTTGGTCAATCAGACCGTCAACACCCAAATTGTGATCCCCGCAGCTCCGCAAACCTCCTTGGTGATCACCCCACGTATCGCTGCGAACGCCGCTATCCCTACCCCCGATACAACTGCTGGAGTGGTGGAGGCCGGCGACCTCGATGAAGACGGCAGCGCCCCCAGCGTGCAGGTCGGCATCGGTGCCTCGACGCTGGGATGGAAATGCCCCGTTCCCGGCTCGAAGTTCACCAATGACTGGGGCCAAAGCCGATCTGGCGGACGTAGCCATACCGGAACCGACATGCTCGCCCCCCAAGGCACACCAGTGCTGGCCCCATTCACCGGAACCGCCATGCAAAAGTCCAGCAGCCGTGGAGGACTCTCCATCTACCTCAAAGCTCCC
>JAYTWN010000081.1:0-13025 GCA_043743435.1 Acidimicrobiia bacterium | reverse complement strand
GGACCCCGCTGATGGGTCTCGAAGCGAAGCGGAGTTGGGCCCGTCAGATCAGATCGGTGGTCCCCAATCCGGCTTGCCGGTTGGTTCAGGACCCCGCTGATGGGTCTCGAAGCGAAGCGGAGTTGGGGCCCGTCAGATCAGAACAGGGATCCAGACGACGGCGAGTTCGGTGACGGTGATGTCGGATCGTTCTAGGGAAAGAGGCACCAGGGTTATGGCTCGGCCGACGAGGTCCCAGCGGGCATCGATGGCGAAGAGTTCGTCATGCAATTGTGTCTCTAGCGCGGTGAGTTCTTCCAGTTTGGCGGCCACTCGCTGCTCGGCGGTTTCTACTCTTTCGCTGGCTACGTCGCTACGACCATGGCGGGCTGCAGCACTGCCAACAGAACGGGCAATGGAGCGTGCGTTGCGTCGTCCGCCAAAGAGTGCACCCAAGAGGTCACCGGCACCGGCGAGCAACTCGGTTCGACGGTTGGATTTCGCGTTGGCTTTGACCTCTTCGACGGTGCGACTGGCATCATCGATAGCGGTGTTGAGCTTGTCGATTTTGGCCATCAGTTTGGTGCGCAGATCGGCGGCATCTTCATCTGCTTTGGTTTGGGCCACTATGTCACAACGGTTCAGAAAATCAGCCTCGAACTCGCCGATTCTTGACCAGAGCTTTAACCCCTCGTTGCGAAAGATGGGCAACGTATGTGTAGCTACTAAATTCTCGCTAATCAGTTTGGAAACGGCTCGGAACCAGGCTGGTTCGGCAAAGGGGGCTTCGGGGAGTTCGTAGGTGATGCTGCTTGGTGGCGCGGCCAAGAAATCTCTCGGGTCGTAGTCAACGTGGATGGCCTGGGTGGGATCAAACATCCGTGGGACGGGGCAGTACACGGCTTCCCACTCTTCGACTTCGTGAATACCAAGCTTCGCGTCGTCGAACAGGCAACGCACGCGGGCCACCACCGCAGCGCGATGCCGACGAGCACCGGGCGATGCGTGGACCAAGTTGGCCCATTCGGCGGCCGGGTCAAGATAATATGTGGGCGTACCTTCGGCGATTGCCGGTGCGATTGGGACTTCGTTGTCAGCCAGGGCTCCAGTGACTATGCCGCTTGGGGCGGATTGATCATCAGAGATCGTCGCGGAAGCGGCCCCAGCCGTCTCGGCGGTTATCGGTGCGCCTGAAGAAGTTTGTGCTGGGTTCTGTGAAGGTGTGGGCGTGGTCGAAGGAGAAGTGTCCAATCTGCCAGCCGGTTGAGGAGGCGATGAACTCGATGTTCCGGGCTCCACCAATCCGGCCTTGGCCAGTTCGCGAATCTGCTCGCGGGTAAGAGGACCACGCAGATAGGCCATGCTCCAGCGTGACGTGAACACCTGCGGAACCGTTACACCTGAGCGGTGCAGAACGAACTCACGTTTCGCAAGTCCACTTATGGTCGCTGCGATTTGATCGATGTCCACTCCACCTGCAGCCGATCGCATGCCATCAAGCAAACGATCGCGGTCCCGCTCGGTCTGCAAGCGGCCAATCACCCAGGTTGTGGCGTTCGAGAGCGCCTTATAGTCAACGTCGACCGGATTTTGGGTAGCCAGCACCAAGCCCACGCCGAAAGCACGCGCCTGCTTCAGCAGCGTCAAGATCGGCTTCTTCGCAGGAGGCATGGCAGTCGGAGGAACGAACCCGAATACTTCGTCGAAATAGATAAGTGCACGTAGTTGTGAAGTTCCGGGTTGTTTGCGCATCCACGAAAGCAATCGACCTAAAATCACTGCAACGGCAAACTGACGTTCCTCATCGCCGAGATGGGCCAACGAAATGACGGCGGCACGCGGGCGGCCATCGGGCAAATGCAGCAACGATTGGATATCCACCGAATCGCCCACATTCCACGTCGCAAAGGCCGGTGAAGCTAGAAGTCCGTTGAGTTTCATGGCCAACTCGCCACGATCCTTCGCCGGGTAGAAGGCATCAATGTCGAGCACGCCAAGTTTGCGCATCGGAGGTTGCTGGACCTGCGCGACTAACACGGCCAGATCAAGATCGGTGCCTATTGCCCACGAACGATCGATCAAATTCGTCAGCAAAATGTGCTCGCGGCCGGAAAGTGGATCGCTGTCGATTCCCATGAGCCCGAGCAGTCCGCCCACGATTGCGCCCACTTCATCGAGGCGGTCCTCCGCATTTTCCTCCCCAGCGGAACCCGCTGGCGCTCGCAGCGAACCGATGAGATTGAGCCCAACGCCCGCGCTTGAGCCTGGGGTGTAAATCGTGACACCAGCGGCTTGGCGACGAGCAGCGACATCGGCAGGAGTGAGCCCCCAGCCGGCCAAACCCTTCTTCCACGTTTCGGCCACGGCCGCTGAATCTTCGCCTTCGACCCAGGGCTTAAAGTCCTCGGCGCGTAGCTCGGGGAAGGTGAGGGCTAAGTTGGCCAGATCGCCCTTTGGGTCAATGAGCAACGTGGGTATCCCAGCCCGAAGTGCTTCCTCGATTAGCACCATGCCGAGCCCAGTTTTGCCTGAACCCGTCTGGCCCACGATTACACCGTGGGTAGTAAAGCTGGCTGGATCAAGCTCAATACGCTTTCCGTTGCGCGTGTGATTTGCTGGGTCGACCGATTCACCAAGGAACATTCCACTCATGTCCCTACCCTAGAGCGCGAGCCGATGGGTGAGGGGTCCATGACGGTCCCGTGATAACAGAGGTCTTGTTCGGTCACCCACTACTGTGAACGTGTTGATCGGGGAACTCTTCTCCATCCCGCGAAGCATTTCGAATTTTGAGACAAAACTATGGTTGTTGAACTGACGTTGGCGAAGGGTGCCCTAATCGCTCTGGCTGGATGTGGCGCTGGATTTATCAACGCCATTGTGGGCTCGGGAACGCTGATCTCCTTTCCCACCTTGTTGGGCGCCGGGTTCGAAAGAGTCGCCGCCAATATGGCTAACAACATTGGATTGGCTCCGGGTTCATTGAGTGCGGTAGTTGGGTATCGCCGCGAACTGGTTGGTCAACGTCGGAGGCTGAGCATTCTGGGTCCTGCTTCGGCGCTTGGTGGGTTAACGGGAGCGTTGCTACTTCTCACGCTTCCTTCGAAGGCATTCAACACCGTTGTTCCGTTCCTGGTTCTCCTCGGAGTGGTCCTGGTTATTGCCCAACCCTTCGTGCAGCAACGGGTCAAAGCACGACGACTGGCATCAGGCGTGGAGATCGACGCTGCGGGAAACGCCAGTACCGAACGCATTCGACCTGCACTGATTTTCGTGGTGTTCCTTACTGGTATTTACGGTGGATATTTCGGCGCAGGTCAGGGCGTCATCCTCACCGGGCTGCTCGGCATGGCACTTACGGAAGACATGCAGCGAATCAATGCCGCGAAAAACGTTCTTGCCGGATTAGTAAACGGTGTGGCTGCGTTGGTGTTTATCCTTTTGCGGCCTATTTCTTGGGCTCCAGCGATTTTGATTGCGGTCGGCTCGGTGGTGGGTGCGCAGATTGGAGCAAAGATTGGCCGTCGAATTCAACCAAATATACTTCGTGCACTTATCGTCGTCATCGGGCTTGTTGTAGCCATCAAACTCTTGTTCAGCTGACCGGCTAACGCTGCCACCTAGCGTGGCGGAGATCGGTGTCTGTGCGGTTACTGGCCGGTTGAGAGACCAATCCCGCTCGGCGCCACAGTCTGCTCAGGTGCTCGTGATCGCAATCGCTTCTGAATCGTTTGTGTCGGCTGTGGCTGTTGCTGGCGTGTAGCTCCTTGTAGCTCGCGGCTTATCGCAACAGTTGGTGCAGCACGTCTTCGGCAGCAGCGGACGGAGAACGTGTGCCTGTGGCGACGGCTTCTTCTATCTCGGCCATGCCTGGTTGGGAGCGCATCCCGGCAATGATTCGTTCGCGTACTTCACTCCATAACCACTCGCGATTCTGATTGGCTCGACGTTGCTCGGCCTCACCCGAATCGGCCCGAGCAGTGCGTAATGCTTCCAGTGCGGCCCACAACTCGGGAACCCCTAGTCCGCTTAGCGCGCTTGCGGCTAGGGCCACGGGAGTCCACGATGGTGATGACGGACGAACAAGGCGAAGCGCACTGGAATAGTCACTCAACGTTGCCCGGGCCTGTGGTTCGAGTGCCCCGTCGCATTTGTTGACCACGAGAACATCCGCTAGCTCCATGATGCCGCGCTTCACGCCTTGCAGCTCGTCGCCACCGGCTGGGGCAAGGAGCAACACAAACGCATCGGTCATCTGTGAAACAGCGATCTCGGATTGCCCCACGCCGACGGTTTCCACCAAGATCACGTCATAACCGGCGGCGTCACACAGTTGCATCACATCACGAGTTCGCCGAGCTACACCACCCAACGTTCCCCCGGAAGGCGACGGGCGAATGAACGCGTTCGGATGCCTCGCCAATTCGGTCATCCGAGTCTTATCGCCCAAAATTGAACCACCCGTCCGCACAGACGACGGATCAACGGCCAGAACTGCAACTTTCAGTTTCAGTGCATTGCACAGGTGAAGTCCAAACGCTTCTATGAACGTTGATTTTCCAACTCCAGGTGTGCCGCTGATGCCGACTCGAAATGCTCGGCCAGTGTGCGGAGCAATTGCATCGGCAAGCGCGACTGCCTGCTGGCGATGATCAGCGCGCGTAGATTCAACCAAGGTGATGGCTTGCGCCAGTGCGCGGCGCGATCCCGAAATGACCTGCTCCGCGATCGGTGTTTCCTCGGAAGTCATGGGGTTGAGGCTAGCGAGGAATCGTGGGAATTAGGGGATGAAATTGGGACATGACGAGACGTTCTGATCGCACCATGTGCTGACGAGTGTTGGAGGCAAGCCAATTATTGGCGAGCGCGAAGGAGACCAAGGATTTCGGCGGCAGCATTGGGGATGTTGGTTCCCGGGCCGTAAATGCCAGCAACGCCAGCTTCACGAAGGAATCCGTAGTCCTGGGCGGGAATTACTCCACCGCACACCACCAGCACATCGCCAGCACCGGCGGCCTTGAGCTCTGCTATCAATTGTGGAACCAGGGTCTTGTGTCCGGCCGCTTGTGAAGAAACACCTACTACGTGTACATCGTTTTCCACGGCATCGCGGGCAACTTCAGCGGGCGTTTGAAACAGCGGGGCAACATCCACGTCGAAGCCAATATCGGCAAACGCAGTAGCAATGACCTTGGCGCCACGGTCGTGTCCGTCTTGGCCCATTTTTGCTACCAACATGCGAGGGCGGCGACCTTCATCAACGGCAAAGGCGGCGACATCGGCCACGATGGCTTGGAACTCTGCGTCGGCTTCATAGGCTGCGCCGTACACTCCACTGATGGAGCGAATCTCGGCTTTGTGGCGACCGAAGACCACTTCTAGCGCGTCGGAGATTTCGCCAACGGTGGCCCGAACTCGCGTGGCCTTCACGGCCAAATCCAAGAGGTTCGCGCCGTTGCGGGCACCTTCGGTCAGGGCATGCAGTGCATGTTCCACGTCGGCAGTGTTGCGGGTGGCCTTAATGTGGGTGAGCCGGGCGATCTGCGAAACACGAACCGCGGCGTTGTCGATGTCGAGAACTTCTTGCGCGTCCTCCTCGGCCAAGCGGTATTTATTCACGCCTACAATCACGTCTTCGCCTCGATCTACCCGAGCTTGGCGACGGGCGGCTGAATCCTCGATGCGCAACTTGGGCATACCGGTCTCGACGGCCTTGGTCATGCCGCCCAGTCCTTCAACTTCAGTGATGATCTTCCACGCTTCGCTCGCGATCGCGTGGGTAAGGGATTCAATGTAGTAGCTGCCACCGAGTGGATCGACCACCTTGGTCACGCCCGATTCTTCAGCGAGGATCAACTGGGTGTTCCGTGCTATGCGCGCAGAGAATTCGGTTGGCAGGGCAATGGCCTCATCGAACGAATTTGTATGCAAGCTTTGCGTTCCACCCAGCACCGCGGCCATGGCTTCGATTGTGGTGCGCACGACATTGTTCATGGGGTCTTGTTCTGTGAGCGAAACACCACTGGTCTGGCAGTGGGTGCGCAACATAAGCGAACTTGGTTTCTTGGCCCCGAAGTCGCTCATGATTTTCGACCAGAGCAAACGTGCCGCACGCAGCTTGGCGACTTCCATAAAGAAGTTCATGCCGATACAAAAGAAGAAACTGAGCCGGCCCGCGAAGTCGTCGACATCCATGCCCTTGGCCTGGGCCGCCCTCACGTATTCCATGCCGTCGGCCAGGGTGAAGGCCAGTTCCTGTACACACGTAGCCCCGGCTTCTTGCATGTGATAGCCCGAGATCGAGATCGAGTTAAACGAAGGCATATTGGACGACGTGTACTCAATGATGTCGCCAATAATGCGCATGCTTGGTGTTGGCGGGTAGATATAGGTGTTGCGAACCATGAACTCTTTGAGGATGTCGTTCTGGATGGTGCCGTTGAGCTTGTCTGCCGAAACGCCTTGCTCTTCGGCCGCCACGATGTATCCAGCCAAGATCGGTAGTACAGCGCCGTTCATGGTCATCGACACGCTCATCTTGTCGAGCGGGATACCGTCGAAGAGGATCTTCATATCTTCCACTGAGTCGATCGCCACGCCCGCTTTACCCACGTCACCCTCAACGCGAGGATGGTCAGAGTCGTAGCCACGGTGGGTTGCTAGGTCGAAGGCCACACTCACGCCCTGCTGACCAGCGGCGAGGTTCTTGCGATAAAACGCGTTGGATGCCTCAGCGGTCGAAAAGCCTGCGTACTGACGAATCGTCCAGGCCCGGTTCGTATACATCGTTGCCCGTACGCCGCGCTGGTAAGGGGCCAGTCCCGGCAACGTGTTGACCGTTTCCATGTCCTCAAGATCAGCCGCGGTATAGAGCGGCTTTACCTCGATGCCCTCTGGGGTATGCCAGTTCAGCGCTTCGGTCGAGCTGACCTTGGCTTCCTTGGCAGCTAGTTTTTCCCAATCGGACAGTTCGGGGGCGGGGAACTCATTAAGCACCCTCCCAGGTTAGGCGGGGTAAGGCTCAGCTCCCAATAGGTCGATCTGATTGTTCGTCACGTGTCGAATGTTCCAGAAACCACCCAACTAGGCCACCCAATCGGGGGGAGGGTCGGGTTGGGTGGTGGGGTTGGGTGGTTTTTTCGGTTTACGAACCAAGCGTGGAGCGGATCCAGGTGGGTACGTGTTCCCGCAGCCACAAGGCGCAACCATTCTCTGCCAGCAGATGGCCAGCTCCGGGGCGAATCTCAAGTTGACCATGACCGCCAGCTAGTTCGTTGGCTACTTCGCTTGACCAGTGGGGAAGGATCGTGTCGGTGTCGCCGTGGATCAGCAGCAACGGTCGCCCATTGAGCCCGGCAGCTTCCTCCCAGCCCGCAGATTGCGTGGACAGAGCAACCACTCCAAGCACTGAATCGGCAACCGGGGAGGGTTCGAGGGCTAAGCCAAGTGCCACAGCACCACCAAAGGAATGGCCGACGCTGACGAATTTCGAAGCTCCCTGACGCTCCGCAAGCATGGCCGCGGCCGCCATGTCGGCAATACAGGTACCCAAATCGTTGGGTGCCCGATACCCAACTCTGATCACGCCGTATCCCTCCGCCCCTAGCTCGTCGCCCAGGTCTTGATAGAAACCGTTCGCCGGGCCCAAGAGTCCGCCCATGGCCCCGCCGCCACAAATGACCACCCGCTCGGCATCATCAGGTCCATGCCACAAAAGAGTCACAAGCCCGCTCATCGTGTAAATCTCCACATGGCGTAGCGAAGGCGTGATGGAGACGTCCTGCACGGCAAGAACTCGAAGCGCACCAACATTCATTTCTTCTCGTCCTGTCGTTTGGGTCTTCGATTGTCACGCGCTGATGGGTGTTCGCTCATCCTGCCTCGAAAGCGGCACGGAGTTTCGCGGGAGCACGCAGCAACCAGGCTTCGGTGAGTAACTCGGTGAGTTCGTCGGTGTCGACTGCGTCCAGATTGACGAGCACCATGGCGTACCCGTCGAAGTGCGGAGTGGTGAAAAACTTGGCGGGGTCCCCAACAGCCATGGCGAATTTCTCGTTCTCGCTTTCGCAATACACCCCCAACTCGCCACCGTCACGAATCCGTGCGAACAGCTTGTCCTTCACGCGAAACCCGGGCGTCCTGTAGGAAGGTTTCTCGGTTGTCGAAGGAAGGCTGAGGGCGATGTTGCGAACATCGCTTCGGTCGCCATGTGCCTAGTTTGGTCACTTCATGTCGACTCTGGCAAACCTCGCTACCAGGCGCGTGCGAGGCAAGGATGGGACCGACTCGCTGGCTTTGTAAGTCGCTCGCCGACGGGTGATACTGGCGGTCATGAAGTTTGCTGACGTTGCTGCCGGTTATCTCGCTGCGCCCACCATTCGTATTCCTGAACCGTTTGTCTCCCAAACCCCGGCGCGGAGATTGCGTGATGCCGTCGAGCCGATTGCTACGCAGGGTTGGTGGGGAAAGGGCGTGCACGGTCGCTTGGAGCCGCTTGGGTTGGGATTCCTAGAGGCCTACATTTGGGGCAGGGCGGCATTCCTCGGTGAGCCGTCACCAGGCGTTGTCGTCGCAGCGTTTGGCGTTTTTGAGCCGACGTTTCTTCGCACCATGTATGACCATTCCCGGTCGCTGGTGAGCCGGGTCGAAGTTCTTGCGGCCCGCGAGGCGGGTGCCGTTGAATCATTGGCCCGGATTGTTCCCGTTACCGATGCCATCGTTGCGGCTGGTGATGCACTGCTGGAGGCGACGCACGATATTGATGCAACGGCCCGTCCGCTGTTTGCTGGGTTGCGTGATCTTGCGGTTCCCGAATCTGCGTTAGGTCGTTTGTGGCGTGGCGCAGAATTAGTACGTGAACATAGGGGTGACGGCCATCTTGGTGTGTGTATCAGCGAGGGTCTTGATCCGCTGGAAATGTCGTTGCTTACCGAGCTGTGGTTGTCTTATGAACCGGGTGAATATTCGTCGAGTCGCGGGTACTCACTAGATGCGATTGGTTCGGCCAAGGAACGGTTGGGTCGCCATGGGCTTATCGATGGCAATACGTTGAGCGCGGTGGGCGTATCGTTTCGTGAGAGCGTTGAGAAAGGCACTGACCGTTCCCAACGCGCGCTTATCGAGGCACTTGGATCGCGCCTTGATTCGGTAGTCGTCACCACGAGTGCCGTTTCAAAAGCGTTGATCGAAGCCCAAGCCTTTCCCTCCGATCCTCGCAAACGAGCAGCCGGCTGATCCCGAGTCTTGGCAATTGGGTGGACCCACCAATCCAGGGCCTAACAATCCAGGCCTAACAATCCAGGGCTTATCAATCCAGGGCTTATCAATCCAGGCTTAACAATCCAGGGCTTAACAATCCAGGGCTTATCAATTCGGAGGAGTGAGGCACGCCAAGCTCGGTTAGTAGGATCGCCGGATGTCGTTTCCTGAGTCAACCCTTTTTCTTTCCTCGTCGACGGCACCGGTTGACTGGATCGCTGGTTTGCCCAAGGTCGAGTTACACGTGCACCTGGAGGGCTCGCTGAGCCCGACAACAATGGGGTTATTGGCGGCACGTCACGGTGTTTCGACGGAAGAGATTTGGCCGGGTGGTCTGCCCGAACAATTCAGCTTCGACGGATTTCCCGATTTCGCTCGCCAATTTCAATTTGGATTGAAACTCATCCAAAACGGTGACGATCTCGAAACCATCGTGGTGGCCATGGCTCAACAATTGGCGCAGAATAACGTCCGTTATGCCGAAGTTACCTCAACCGTCTATACGCATATCACTTCGGGAATGGCCCCCAGTGATTACGGACAGGCATTGTCGAATGGCCGGAAACGGGCCGAGGCAGAGCATGGAGTTTTGCTCAACTGGGTAATTGACATTCCTCGCGATCTCGAGGTGCCGGGCTCCACGGTTACCTCGTACTTCCTGGCCTCCAAACATGCACCCGACGGGCTTATTTCGATTGGTCTCGGCGGCTACGAAGTTGGCTTTCCACCCGAACCCTATGGCGACGACTTCGCCCGAGCCCGTGCCTTAGGTTTACATTCAGTTCCCCACGCAGGCGAAACCGAAGGCCCCGACAGCATTCTCGGTGCACTCAACGAGTTGGGTGCCGAACGCATTGGCCACGGTGTTCGCTGCTTGGAGGATGAGAGCCTGGTGCATCGGCTCGTCGACTCCGGAACCACCTTGGAGGTCTGCCTCACCAGCAATGTGCTGCTTAGCGTTACTCCATCAATACAAGAGCATCCACTACGTACACTTATTGAAAAAGGTCTGCGGGTAACGCTCAGCACCGATGATCCAGGCACCTTCGCCACCGATATGAACACTGAACTTCTCCTCGCCCATGATCATCACGGCGTGTCCTTGGAACAACTCCGCGACCTCCAGTTCACCGCGCTCAACGCGTCGTTCCTTGCCCCAGCGAATCGGACGATACTGGCTGAACAAATTCGTTCCTACCCCGTACTGAGCTGAATCAACGCATTCCAGTCGAACCACTCAGACTGATCCGATTGGGGTCCGCTGAACATGTACCGAAGCGTTCTTGGCGACGACCTCTTGGTGCAAGCTTGGCCAGCCCGAGCCAAGCCATCCCATGGATGATCCCCGATGGCCTCGCCATCACTTGCCAGATGAAGTGATCCAGTGGACCCTCGGCGAAATCACCTACACCGAAATGAGAACCGCCTTGGGAATGCCCGTCGAATAACGGCGCCGAGATGGACTTGGTATTAACGGATCGGGTTCAGCGCTCAAGGTTGCCCTGTCACCGAATGTCGCTCCCGTGGCCAGCATGCGCTTACTCACTTCCGAGTGCTTGTACCGAGACACTGATCGGAGACGCTCGGCTTGGCTGGATTGCGATGGGGTCGTAGAGTGAGCGCATGGAACTCAAAGATCGTGTTGTTGTCATTACGGGTGGGGGATCGGGTATCGGCGAGGCGTTGGCAAGGGCCGCCCATGCCGAGGGTGCACGTCATGTGGTGGTGGCCGATTTGAACGAGGCGGGAGCCCAGCGGGTCGCTAAAGAAATTGGTGGAACTGGTGTGGGGATCGATGTGCGCGATGAAGCAGCCATCGTTGCGCTGGTGGAACAAACCCTGGCCGCCCATGGACCAATTGATCTGTTCGCATCCAATGCCGGTTACGTAACCACGGGTGGTCTGGAAGATTCCAACGAACGCATCCAACACATGTGGGAAGTGCACGTCATGGCGCACATGTATGCCGCTCGTGCGGTGGTGCCTTCGATGATTGCCAACGGTGGCGGGTATCTGCTCAACACTGCTTCGGCTGCCGGGTTGATGACGCAGATTGGTTCGCTGGCTTACACCGTCACGAAACATGGGGCGGTTGCTTTGGCTGAGTGGCTCTCGATCACTCACCATTACCAAGGCATTCGGGTGTCGGTATTGTGCCCTCAAGCAGTGGCCACCAACATTGTGGCGAATAGTCCTGATTTTGGCGGCTCCGATGGTGATGGCATGGGGAGTGGCGTTGCCGGTGCTGATGGTGTGGTGACCGCCGAAGACACCGCACGTGCCTGTATCGAGACCATTCGAGCAGAAACGTTTCATGTGTTGCCGCACCCCGAAGTTGCTACTTATCTCACCCGCAAAGCTGGTGACGTTGATCGTTGGCTAACCGGTATGCGTCGCTTCCAAACTGCTCTGTACACAGATCAACCGCTGCCCGGTGATGCCATGGCAAAACGGTGATAAGCGTGCCTAGGAAATCGATTGAAACGCAACATAACGCAGCGGTGTCCCGTTGGCAAAGCTCTCGTTGGCAGAGGTCTCGTTGGCAGAGTTCTCGACAAGTTGCTTGGGCAACCCAGGTACGTCGGGTAATCCGTATGATCCACGCGATTCGCGCCAACGGAAGAACGCAGCCGCGTGCCTAGCCGCGATCGGTCCGGGGATCCAGTATTGCGTGAGCCAACCATCCTCTTTCTGCATGACGGAGGTCAAAGCGTTGAGGCGGCCACCGACACGTTGGTGCATTTTATTGGCGAAGCTCGAAGCTCTTTAGACGTCGCCCTCTACGACGCGCATTTTGAAACCTCTCGGCTGGAAAGTAGCCCGGGGAATCGACTACTTAAAGCTTTTGCCGATGCGGAAAGTCGCGGTGTGGTGCT
The DNA here is from genome assembly GCA_043743435.1 of Acidimicrobiia bacterium. Lineage (GTDB taxonomy): Bacteria > Actinomycetota > Acidimicrobiia > Acidimicrobiales > JANYDT01 > JANMZO01. The sequence continues at coordinate 912 of JAYTWN010000081.1, read as the reverse complement.
GCGGGCCATCTACAACGATGACGACGGCCCAGGCCCGTACCCCTTCGATTTTGAACCGCAACGGGGGCCGTCGTTCTTGGCACGGTTTGTGAAATCCATGCCGAGCCACGGAATTGACGGACGCGTTGACTTGATGCACCACAAGTACCTCGTGCGCGATGCGGATTCCGATGCCACCGCTGCCGTTCTGACCGGTTCAATGAACTGGACCGAAGATTCCTTCACCCGTATGGAAAATGCCGTGATTGCCATACCCGGCAGGGATTTGGCTGCGGCGTATGCCACGAATTTCCAACAACTCTGGGATCATAAGGAAGTGGAGCGCACCGGCCGTTTCGACGATCTTCCCGCAATGCTTACCTACAAGGGTGATCCATTTTCGGTGCGCGCATTCTTCTCGCCGGGTCGTGGACGCAACATGAGTCAAGCCATCGCCCGCCGGGTTGGCGAAGCTCGTCAGCGGATTCGTATTGCCTCGCCGGTACTCACGGCTACTGCCGTTCTTGGCACAGTTGCCGAGGTCGCGTTTGAAGCCAAGATCGACCTAAAAGTGGTGATCGACGGAACGCAAATGCGGGGCGTTCTTCAGCAATGGGATCGCGACGGCAAAGCGAAGTGGAAGGTCCCGCTCTTCGAAACAATTCGTTCTGCTGGAGTTTTGGCTCAGAAGCGTTCCACCCCCTACGGCTCTGGATCACTGCACGATTTCATGCACGCCAAAATGATCGTGGCCGACGATTGGGTCCTCACCGGTTCGTTCAACGCATCCCGCTCGGGCGAACTCAACGCGGAGAATCTCCTGGAAATTCGCTCCCAGCCTTTCGCCGAAGAGTGCGCCGCCTTCATTGACCAAATTCACGCCCGTTACCGAACTTCGTCATAGGAGGGCGTCGAGCTTGTCCCTATCCAACC
>JAYTWN010000080.1:0-2614 GCA_043743435.1 Acidimicrobiia bacterium | reverse complement strand
AATTGGTAAGCGCAATTGCAAAACGTCAAAGGACCAAACGACCACGCTCGCTCACTATCAGCCCACTCATTTCGGTGTCTCTATGAGCAACCAGTTACTCAAGCGCGCATATAAGTTTCTGCTGCAGGCATATCCTCGAGAAACCAGGACAGAACGTGGTTCGGTGGAGCTAGATACGCTGCTGGCGGTAAGCAAACCAAACCAATTCCTGCCAAGAATCGCTGAGGCCCGCGCCATTGCCAGAGAAGGTATCCATGAGCGCATTCGGTGCACCGCAGGGCATACACCGCTAGAAGTTCTCGCCCATGGTGGCACATTCGGGGTGCTGCTCACGATGAGTGTTCAGCTCTATTGGTTCGGCATGATGACCTACAAGTTGGCCTACGATCCAAAGGCCAACTGGAGCCAATTCGCGCCGTTCATCGGATGGCAGATAGCGGTTGTAGCTATCGCGTTGTGGTGGTCGCTTCGACCGACCCGTTTTGCTTTGATCGTCTGGCAGTCGAGCAATCTTCTCGGCATTTCATTGTTCATTGACTACCTTGGGCGGCACGTGTCCGAGAACTCAAAGGCGCTAAACAACACGGTGATCGTTCTCGGAACAATCATGAGCCTGTTAGTGCTTTCGAGCACAGTGGCGCTTTGGTGCTGGTCGAAAATGCCCAAGAAATCTCGACGACCAATTGGCTGGAAGATCGCCCTACCGTGCATCGTGATTCCCATCTGGGCCAGCCTCTTCGGGCGCTTCGAAAAGCACGGCAACACGGTGCTTCTCATCGCTGTTATTGGCATGCTGCTGCTGGCCCTTGTCGATCCCCGTCCGTTGATCGGCCTTGGTATTGCCGCAATCACGCCACTTGGAGGCGGAAGCATCGCCCTGTCCGGCACGAGCACGAACAGTTTGCAGATCCGTCTGCTCCTGCCCTCCAGTACAACCATCGCAATAGCCCTAGTCGCGATGCGAACCCGTTCCCTGATTCGACGTTTGAACTGTTGAGAGTGGTTGGTCGAACGCTTCTCATGATTCCTGTGTGCACATAGTTAGCGCACGAACTCCCTCTCAGCGGGAGCCGGTGAACTAGTTCGGGCCTAACCGAGGGCCCACCGTCACCGACTAACCCGCCCTAGGTTGCACGAAATGAATGATCCGCACACGTAGTTAGTGCACGAACTCCCTCTCAGCGGGAGCCGGTGAACTAGTTCGGGCCTAACCGATAAGTGCACTGAGGGTCAGAATGGTTGCTTCGAAGGCGTTTACATCAACGAGATCCGCATCGAGAGCTTCGACTATTCGCCAACCGAGCAAGATCAGCAGCCGACGACGTTGGGCATCTCGTTCTTGTGTCTTCTGAGAACCGTGGGTGTGGAATGGGCTTACTTCCAACGCGACCTTTTGATCCGGCCAGGCGAAGTCAATTTCGATGGTCCGTCCAGTACCTAGCCGCACGGTGAAGTTGGCGCTCCATCCCTTCACCCCGCCAGCGTTGAGCCATCCACCCACGTTTTGTTCTAGTTTGCTGCGATGCAGCACTCGGTTTCGATCGTTGGGAAGCCGTTTCCTGGCAATGTCCAACATCAATCCCCGGCTAGGAAGGGCTCGAACGGTAAGTCCCTCGAGCAGTGCAACAACACCATGCGCGGTAACCATTTTGTTGATCAAACAGTGGTCCAACGCCCGCTCGAATACGTCTTGTGCTCCAAGTCCTCCAAGTGAAACGAGCGTGGATGCTGGGGTTGCCAGCTTTGCCCCATGCCAATGTTGAGTTGGCAACGGTCGGGAAACTCTTCGAGCGCGGATGCCCTTGATCCGTACGATTCGCTTCTGCTCAACGTGCAGATGAACGTCGGCTTGGGCATTTCGGATGGCTTTCGGAATGGGAATTTTGTGGATCACCGCTGCATCGACCCCCGAAATGGTCGCACCGGGAACGGCCAGTGCGGCCCCAAGAGACCGTTGCTCCGCGCTCGTCGGCCAGGAACCCAGACGCATCACATTCGCAAACACGGGCATAAGCGAGCCACTCTGACGTCGGCGGGCGAGGGCGCGATAATCCACCCCAACTCTCAGTGCTTGCGCCGCGGAGAGAAGTCCAAGCTGGTCGACGGCGATCCCTCTAAGCGCCGAATCAATCGCAAATGTCCCTTGAGCAGAGGTGTTCATGGCTCTCTTTCGCTTCCGTCCGCAACCCGGTGGGCGAACACCGACCATCGTGAATCCACAAACCTCTGCTGGGAAGGTCCCAACAACACACTGCGCGCACTTCCACCCCGAGACAATCCTGTGCGACTCTCGGGCGAACCCTGCGCGAACCCTGCGCGAACCCTGCGCGAAGCTCGGTGAAGCTCGGTGAGGTAGTGCGCGAACTCCCTCTGAACGGGAGTTGGTGCACAAAATATCGCCAAGAAGCGCCAAGAAGCGCCAAGCAACGCCGCTGAAATCACCAACGGGAGGTAGCGTCGGGTTATGACGATGAGTGCCAAGGATGCCAGCGCCAAGTTGATGACGACGGTGCGCCAGAAGTTGATCACGCTGAGCCATGGGGTGCACGCCAATCCCGAGCTGGCCTATGAGGAGTTCATCAGCTCCCGCATGACTGCCGACGCGCTTGCCACC
>JAYTWN010000079.1:0-11297 GCA_043743435.1 Acidimicrobiia bacterium | reverse complement strand
CTGGTCAGCGGATCAGCCCGATCTTTTTGGGGTTAGTCGCTATCATGGCTTTTGGTGGTTGGGCCGCTTGGACGGAGACGCTGGCTCGATTCTCTGTTTTCATTTTCGTGTTTTTCGGCTGGATCGTCTCGCTCTGTTTGCACGAGTACGCCCATGCCCGCACTGCGTTGTGGGCGGGTGACCGTTCCGTGTTGGGTCGGGGTTATCTCACCCTTGATCCCACCAAGTACGTGTCGCCTGGCTTGTCGATGGCTTTCCCTCTGTTGATTTTGATTGCCGGTGGTATTGGCCTTCCTGGTGGTGCTGTTTATATCCAAATGGGTGCGATTCGTGATCCTCGCAAACGCAGCATGGTCTCTCTCGCTGGGCCCGCTGCAAATCTGATCGTCGGAATCATCTGCGCGCTTCCTTTCCTGATTGCCCGTTCGACGTTGGCTAACCACCAGCGGTTTGCCTCAGCGTTGGCGTTTTTGATCACGTTGCAGTTCATTGCTTTCGTACTGAACTTGCTCCCCATTCCAGGCCTTGACGGTTTTGGGGCGCTGGAGCCGTTCCTTCCCCGGTCCACGTTGACGGCCATTGCTCCCTACCGGGGCTATGCGCCGATCGTGTTGTTTTTGCTGATCAGCCGGTCGCTGACCATGAACAAATTGGTGTTTGGTACTGCCGATGACATGGCCAACTTTTTGAATGTCCCCAACTTGTTGGCCGACGTTGGCCGGTACCTGTTCAAGTTTTGGAGATCAGACAACATTGGTTTGTAGCGCTCACTTGGCCCGGCCCGACACCTGGTCGCTAGAGTCGGGGAATGAAATTTGGCTACTGGATTAACCCGACCTGGACCTGGACCGATATCCGCAGCTCGGCACTGCAGGCGGAGGAGTTGGGTTTCAACAGTGTATGGATGTCGGATCACTTCATGCCCAATGCCCCAACGGCTGTCGAAGGGGCAACCCAGGAATGCTTGTCACTCCTAAGCGCACTTAGTACCGTGACCACGAAAGTCAAGCTTGGCTCGATCGTTATCGGCAACACCTACCGCCACCCCGCGGTGCTCGCCAACATTGCGGCAACCATCGATCAGATTTCGGGCGGACGGTTCATTCTCGGTCTCGGTGCTGGTTGGCAGGAGAATGAACATGAGGCCTACGGGATTGAGTTCGGAACCGTACGTTCACGTATGGATCGTTTAGAGGAAACTTGCGAGGCGCTCAATCTGCTGTTTTCCCAAACGCGGACGACGTATGAAGGAATTCATGTCCAGTTCAAGGACGCTCCGCTTGATCCCAAACCGGTCCAGTCGCCGCTACCTATTTTGATCGGGGGTGGCGGAGAGAAGCGCACGCTCAAGATTGTGGCCAAACATGCGCATCAGTGGAACGTTTGGGGGGACGCTGCCACACTTGAACAAAAGATCGCTGTTCTCAACGGCCATTGCGCTGATCTGGGGCGCGACCCTTCGACCATCCATAAGACCGCGGTGGCCTTGGTGTTTTTAAACGAAGACAACGAAGCCAATGAAAAGCTCCGCGCCACTCCGTTGGGCCGTCCAGCAGTAATCGGCAATGCGGTCGAAGTAGCCGAACAAATGCGTGCTTATGAAGCCGTTGGGGTCAACGAGTTTTTGATTCCCGGATTCACGTGGCGCAGCGCTAAAGCCGCTTCTCAACCACTCATCGATCTCGCCGCCGCTATAGCGTCGCTTCACGGCTGACCCGCACTTTGCAGAGCGAACGTGCGACCACCGAACGTCGATCACCACGTGTACATATTGGGTGGGGTTTTGTACGTCTGCAACGTAGAAAATCCCACCCAAACTGCTCGAAACGGAAACTGGAGCTACTTGCCGCCGAGGTAGGCGTCGCGTACGGTCGGATCGGTGAGGAGATCCGAACCTAGGCCGGTTTTTACGATTTCGCCGGTTTCGAGCACATAGGCCCGGTTGGCGATCTTCAGGGCTTTGGCGGCGTTTTGCTCTACGAGCAGCACGGTGACGCCAGCAGCGTTAATTTCCTGGATGATCCGGAAAATCTGGTTTATAAGCATCGGGGCTAACCCCATAGATGGTTCATCGAGGAGCAGCAAGCGAGGTTTGCCCATGAGGGCTCGGCCGATGGCCAACATTTGCTGCTCGCCACCCGACATGGAACCGCCAGCTTGGTTGATGCGTTCACGCAACCGAGGGAACAAGGTAAGTACACGTTCGAGATCTTCCGCAGCGGCTGCAGATTTGCGATCCTTGCGCAAGTACATGCCCATGTCGAGGTTCTCCCGCACTGTCATACCCGGGAACACCCCACGACCCTCAGGAGCCTGACCGATACCGAGTTCTACACGTTTATGCGGTGGCAGCTTGGTGATGTCCTGCCCGTCGAAGGTGATCGATCCAACCGCAACAGGGCGCACACCAGACATGGTTTTCATGGTGGTTGTTTTACCGGCTCCGTTGGCACCAATCAGGGTGACAATTTCGCCTTCGTTTACCGAAAAAGTAATGCCCTTGATGGCTTGGATACGGCCGTAGAACACTTCAAGATTTTGGACTTCAAGTAGCGCCATTAGTTCGCTCCTTCGGTAACGAGAGCTTCTTCGTCGTCGGGGGCACCAAGGTAAGCCTCGACGACTTTTGGGTTGTCTTGAACTTCAGATGGTGAACCTTCTGCGATTTTGCGGCCGAACTCCAACACCACGATGCGATCGGTTACGCCCATCACCAGTCTCATGTCGTGTTCGATCAACAGCACGGTGTAGCCCTGGTCGCGGATTTGGCGGATGAGACCCATAAGGTCTTCTTTTTCTGCCGGGTTGAAGCCTGCCGCTGGCTCATCAAGACACAGCAGTTGCGGCCCGGTAGCGAGCGCACGGGAGATTTCCAAGCGACGCTGGTATCCGTAGGGCAGGTTGCGAGCCAGCTCGTGTGAACGGTCGGCGATGCCCATAAACTCAAGCAGCTCCATCGCTCGTGCCCGTCCGGCAGCTTCTTCTTTCCGATAGAGCGGAAGCTTCAGCAGTGCAGAGCCAACGCCAGCCTTGGCATGGGTGTCACCGCCCACCATGACATTTTCGATCGCCGTCATTTCAGGAAAGAGACGAATGTTCTGAAATGTCCGAGCGATCCCCAAACGGGTGATCTCAAAGCGCTTTTTCCCAACAAGCGGAGAGCCATTGAAACGGACTTCACCTTCGGTTGCGGTGTACACACCGGTCATTACGTTAAAACACGTGGTTTTGCCTGCACCGTTAGGCCCGATGAGTCCAAGGATTTCGCCCCGGTTGATGTGGAAGTTCACGCCTTCGAGGGCAGTCACTCCGCCGAAGCGCATGGTGACGTTGTCCACTTCCAAAATACGGTCGTTGCTCACTTGGAGCCTCCGATCAGCTTCGCTCCCGGTAGTTGTTCTGAGAGCTTTTTCAACGCCCGGTTTCCTGCATCACGATCTGCAGGTTTCCCTCCGGCACGGCGTGGCAGCAAGCCTTGCGGACGGAAGATCATCATGATGATGAGCACAAGACCAAAAACCACGAAACGTTTGTCGTCGATAAAGCGGAATCGTTCAGGGAGATAGGCAACCGCAAATCCACCGAGCACGGCGCCCCACTTGTTGCCCAATCCGCCGAGTACCACAGCAGCGAGGAACAGAATCGACTTGTTAATGTCGAAGCCAGTTGGGTAGATCGTGGTGAGCTGACCGGCATAGAACGCGCCAGAGAGACCGCCGATAGCTGCACCAATAGCGAAGGCCCAAAGCTTGTATTTGAAGGTGGGAACGCCCATCAACTCAGCGGCATCTTCGTCTTCTCGGATGGCAGTCCAGGCTCGACCAACTCGACTGTTTTCGAGACGGGAAAGGAAGAACAACACAATCAAGATCAACGTGAGACCGATTACCCAATACCACTTGTTGAGTGATTCTGAGTAGGGCTCAAATCCGAGTGACGGTGGGCGCTTGATAGCAGAAACGCCTTCGGAAGCGCCGAGGTAATCAAAGTTTTGGGCCGACAATCGAATGATTTCGCCGAAGCCCAGCGTCACGATGGCCAAGTAGTCACCGCGAAGCCGAAGCGTTGGTGCGCCCAGCAGCACACCGATCAATAGCGACACGATTACGCCTATAGGAAATGCAGCGAGCCAGGGCCAGGTGGCATGCTTGGAAGTAAGCACACCTACCGTATAGGCGCCTGTGGCGTAGAAACCTACGTAGCCAAGGTCGAGCAACCCGGCCATGCCTACCACCACGTTGAGCCCGAGGGCGATGAGTACAAAGGGCACCACCGACGAGCACAGCAAAGTCAAAAAGTCGACTTCTTTGGTACGGATAAGCGGCAGACCACTCCACATAGGAAGCAGATACACCGCCGCGATCGCTGCCACGGCAATAGCGCTACGAACGGCTTTTGGTTGGCCGCTCAGCAGCCCTGGGGCTCCCGCAGCACGCTTAGCTGAGAACTTCTTCCAGGCGACGCTTAGCGCTACAGCCGCCGCAGCAGCAAGGCCGGCGCCACCGATAAATTTGGCGAAGTTGACCACGAGTTTGAACATCGAAGACACGCCGTGCCCTGGTACTGCGCCGAGAAGGCCAAGAGACTGGTTCATGCGCGGGCCCTTCCCAACTTTTCTCCAAGCAATCCGCTCGGTCGAACCATCAGTACCAACACCAGTACCGCAAAGGCCACTACGTCTTTCCATTTGCCACCAAGCAACGCTGAGCCATAGTTCTCAACGAGTCCTAGGAGTAGGCCGCCTAGGAGGGCGCCGGTGATGTTGCCGATACCCCCCAGTACCGCTGCGGTAAAAGATTTCACGCCGAGCAGGAAGCCCACGCTGTAACGAGTTGATTCGTAATATAGGAAGTACAGGAACGCCGCACCGCCGGCCATGACTCCGCCAATGAGAAAGGTGAGGAGGATCACCTGGTTGACGTTTACGCCGAGGATTCGGGCAGTTTCAGAGTCTTGAGCTACCGCACGCATACCTCGACCCAGGCGAGTTTTGTTCACAAACGCATACAGCGCAATCATCATCAAAATGGCCCCAACAACGGTCACCAAATTGCGAACCTGCACGTCTCCTGCACCGATCGAGAAGATTTTGGCTCGGGTATTCCAGACTCGAGGAAATGCATAGGTGTCACGCTTTTTTGAGCCGAAGGCACCAACACTTTCCGAGATGGCCAACGATGCACCAATGGCCGTGATCAGAAACACCAGTCGTGGTGCGTTTCGTCGTCGTAGCGGTCGGTAGGCCACAAATTCAAGTGCCAACGCGGTAGCGATGGAAAACAGGAGCGAGAACACGAACATCAGCACCAAAACGCCGATCAGCGCTGGGCCGGTTTTGATGCTTTCGGTTCGGATGCCGAGCAGCCACAAGGCGCTCGAGGCTCCAAACGTGCCGATCATAAACACTTCGGAGTTGGCGAAGTTGATCAGGCGAAGAACGCCGTACACCAGGGTGTAGCCGAGGGCAATCAGCGCATAAATGGCGCCGAGCGAAAGCCCGTCGATGGTGTTTGGCCAGAAGGTGTCGAGGAAAACCTTGAAGTGCATAGGTACCTGTGGTTTGAGGGTGAGTCGTGATTACGAGCGAAAGCAGAAACAAAAAGACTTGAGCCTATGAGTGAACAAAGTTCAGGCTCAGACATGCAGCGAGGGCCGGGAAGGCGAACCGTCCCGACCCTCGCGATTTGCAGGTCAGAGAAGTGACACGTTGATCACTTTTCTAGGTTGTTTCAGGTTCCTTAGATGATGCCCTTAGGAACAAGCTTGCCGCCTACAACTTGATAAGCGTAAACAGCATCGCCAGCAACTTCGCCTTCTGGGGTGAACTTGATTTGCTTGGTGATGCCAGGAGCGTCATAAGCCGAAATGAACGCAGCGATTGCCTTACGGTTTGTCTTGCCAGCCTTGATAGCAGCCAAGAAAACCTGGGCGCAATCGTATGCTTCTGGCGAGTAAATAGCTGGGTCTTTGCCGAACTTGGCCTTGAACTTGGCCTGGAAGGCTGGGTTTACGTCGGCAGGAGCGCCGGTTGCGGTCAAGAGAGCACCTTCCGAAGCGGCACCAGCGTTTTCGATGAACTTGGCATCGAGTACGCCATCGCCTGCTACGAACTGAGCCTTAACGCCTGCGTCAGCCATGGCCTTTGCAAGTTTTGCAGCTTCTGCGTAGTAGCCACCGTAGAACACGGTGTCAACGCCAGCGGCCTTCATCTGGTTTACGGCTGCCGAAAAGTCGGAGCTCTTGGGATCGATCTGGGTGTCGGAAACCTTAAGGGCTCCAAGACCAGCGCGAACGGTGTCAGCAAGACCCTTGCCGTATTCCGATGCATCGTCGATTACGCCAACCTTCTTGGCGGTCTTCTTCATCAACTTCACGATGCCAGGACCCTGCTTGTCGTCATTGGCAAGGATGCGGTGGAACATTTTCCAACCGTTGGTGGAAAGTTTTGCGTTGGTGGCACCAGGGGTGATCATTGGAAGCGTTGCGGCTTCGAATACCGGCATAACTGCCTTTGATTCGCCCGAGAAGCCAGGTCCGATGAGGCCAACAACATTCTTGTCAGCTACAACAGCTGGGGCAAGTGGTGATGCTTGGTCTGGTGAACCCTGGGAGTCTTTGAAGGTTGACTTGTCAAACTTGACCTGGCAGGTCTTGTTTGCCTTGTTCCACTCTTCGAACGCGATAGAGGCGCCGTCAACCATGTTTTGGCCGAGCTGACCGTTTTCACCGGAGAGAGCTCCCATGAAAGCGATGGCGAGGCCCTTAGGGCACTTGAGGGCTTTTGCTTTTGCTGCCTGGGCGTTACCGGCGGTGAAGCCAGCTCCTGCCATTGCGGTTACTGCAACTACTGCTGCAACACGAATCGTCTTACGCACGATGGTCCTTCCTTAAGGAATTACTTGGGGTGTTCACTGAGCCTGCCGAGAAAAGACCCGGGTCGACACGTAGAACAGCTGCTAGGGGTGGTCCTGCGGTTTAAGCAGTGCGAAAGAGTAGCGTTAAATCACCCGCTACGTGCCAGTTGCCACAAGTAAGTGATTGGGGCCCAGTCCCGACGGTTGTTCACCTGAGCCTTCTTCCCCGGCTTGTCGGATCGTTTGCGGCGCTTTGGATGGTCGTTTTTGGCGATGTTCGAGACGCTTTTCACATATTTCGGTTGAGTTGGGCCAGCTTTACCCTCTGGCCGCGAAATTCTGGGTCATCGCCGGCCTTTCCTCTTAGAGAAAGAATTTCTACGTAATCGCCGCAAAGGGGGTTATTTCCCAAGCAGTTGGCGGAGCACGGCGAAAAGTTCAGAGTTGCGGTCGGCCAGGTCGAAGATCAGATCGAAGTGGTTTCGATCAGCAACTGCGATCTGGTGATGATTCCCGTGCGGGCTCGTCGACGCCACTGCCTGGTAAAACATCTTCGACTGCCAGGCAAATTCACTGGTGTCGTTGTCGCCCCAAACCACTGCCGTTCGTGAGCATGTTGGTGGGCTGCGCAACGGAGACAGCGAGGAAATTTCGTTTTGGCTCAGCCTAAGTGCGTCGTTGATAGTGGTCCGCACCAGCGGCTCTAGTTCGTAGATCCCGCTGACCAGCAAAAGTCCTATGTCTGGACTCGGAACAATTCTTGAAGAGTCTTGCACCCCTGCCATTGTTGGGTCGAAACACGTTGCTGCGAGGTGGGCCCCTGCTGAGTGTCCACCGAGGACTAGGTGAGCGGGGTCAACGCAGAGTTGGCGGGCGTTGTCGACGATAAAGCGGACGGCTTGGCGAGCTTCTTCCACGATTTCGGTCAAGGTGGCTTTGGGGGCAAGGGTGTAGCCAACGCCGATGTAAGTGATTCCGGAGGCGTTGAGTGCAGCTGCGGGGAACGACAGATCTCGGAGCGACGATTCTTGCCAGTAGCCGCCGTGGAAGAAGATCAGGGCCGGTGAGGGTGATCCGTCGGTTGTGGGTGCTGGGAAAACGTCAACGATGTTGCGGTTCGCTTTGCCGTAGCGAAGCCCCAATGTTGAGGTGGCCACGAGCGCTTCTCGTACTGCGGTACTTCGGTCGGCGTATCCGGTCACGTACGGCAGGTAGTTCCCGCCAATGGCTGAACTTGGTGAGTATTCGCGTTCCAGCCAGGCGGTCTCGAAAGAGCCAAATCGGGTTTTGGCCAGTTCGCTGGTCCAGGGCGTATCTCGGAACGAGAACGAAGAGGCCAGCGAAGTTGCAGGGTGGGCCGATGAAGATGGAGTGGTGATATCTGCGCCCACGGCGAACACTACTCAGGTGACGAGTCGACGGTTGGTGAATGCTGGCTGGTCCCACGATCGGTCTGCAACAATCCGACATAGGGCCTTAGCGGCCACCACGGCGTTGGCGTGGGAGTTGTAAAGCGGTGCGAATCCGAAGCGCAGCACATCGGGTTCGCGGAAGTCTCCAATGATGCCTCCGGCGATGAGTGCTTGCATGGTGGGGTAGCCGTGTTCGTGATGGTAAATGACGTGGCTTCCGCGCTCAGCATGGGTTGTGGGTGTTCCCATTCGGAGTGACCCGGTGATGTCAAGTGCGGCGACGGCTTCGATAAACAGGTCGGTGAGCGAAAGGCTTTTGGTGCGTAGCTCCGCCATGTTTACGCGGGCCCAAAGGTCGAGGCTGGCTTCGAGAGCGGCGAAGGAAATCATCGGTTGGGTGCCGGTCGAGAACCTGGTGATTCCCACGGCTGGGGTGTAACTGTTTTCAAAGGCGAATGGCGCGGCGTGTCCCCACCATCCGGTGAGCGGTTGCTCGGCTCGATCTTGGTGTCGGGCAGCCACGTAGATGAATCCCGGCGCCCCTGGTCCACCGTTGATGTATTTGTAGGTGCATCCAATGGCGAAGTCGGCGTTGGCGGCGTCAAGATCCACAGGGATGGCTCCGGCGCTATGGCTGAGATCCCAAATGGCAAGTACACCTTTGGATTGTGCGAGTGCGGTGATCGAGGCCATGTTGTGCACTCGTCCGCTGCGAAAGTCAATGTGGTTGATCAAAATCGCCGCGATGTTGACGGCGCCGGGTGCGTTGAGGCGCTTCTCTACATCGTCGATATCGAGGGCGACGACAAACGAGGCCCCACTACGTTGGTCAACAGCCGATTGAGCGACATACAGATCGGAAGGAAAAGACGTGGCATCGGCCAACATCACCGTACGGTCAGGCTGCATGTCCATGGCCGCGTGGATGACCTTGAATACGTTGATGGAAATCGAATCGCCAATTAACACCTGGCCTGGGGCGGCGCCAATGAGTGGGGCGAGCTTCTCCCCTACGGCCACCGGTTTGTCGAACCATCCATGGGCATTCCAGCTACGGATGAGGCTTTGGCCCCACTCGACCTCAGTGACTCGAACGACTGCTTCTCGGGATGCTTTGGGAAGTGCGCCGAGAGAGTTCCCGTCGAGGTACACGACCGATTCGGGGAGCACAAATTCTGAAGCCGCCCAAGCAAGAGGATCGACAGCGTCCAACCCCGCCGCTTTTGCCGTCAGCGTCGATTGCATCGAAGGTACGGCCACCGCGGACGGGGTGTCGGACGGGGTGCTCAAAGAAGAGTCCCCGCTCATAGAAAGTGCCCTGGGGTCGGCTTGTTGAGGTAGGAAGTTTCAGAAATCATGGCGATACCTTCACGTTTTGGGGCGCTTTGCTGTGGACACTACTGGCAACCTTGCTGAGGCCCGCGGCTAGTTTCGTGTGCGACTTGATTTGCAGAAACATGGCCTGCCAACACAGTGGTACGCCGCAACCGGGCCCTTCGAGCACGCTTTGAACGGGTATTGCTCGAACCGAAAACAGCAGGAACCGAAAGCACGGGGAGCGAAACGAAAAAGGGAGTGTACCCAAAGGCAACACTCCCTACTCAAGACTCTGGCAACCGAGGCAAGCCCCGATGTTCAACATATTTGCGGTTTAGATACCAATGCGTTGAGCGAGTTGCTCACGGTGGTAGGTGGGGTCGCCCAGGAGCAGCTCCGACGATTTCGCCCGTTTGAAGTACAGGTGAGCATCGTGTTCCCAGGTGAAGCCGATGCCACCGTGGATTTGGATATTTTCAGCCGAAGCGTGGAAGTACGCCTCGGAGCAGTAAGCCTTTGCCAACGAGGCAACCACGGGGAGTTCTTCGTTGTCTTCAGCGGCGGCCCAACCTGCGTAGTAGGCGGCTGATTTGGCGGATTCAACTTCGAGGAGCATGTCGGCACACTTGTGCTTGATGGCCTGGAACGAACCAATTGGGCGGCCGAACTGCACGCGAACCTTGGCGTAATCAACGGCCATGTCGAGGCACTTCTGGGCGCCACCAACTTGCTCGGCGGCCAGCGCAACGGCGGCCTTATCGAGCATTTTGGTGAGGTACTCCCAGCCTTTACCTTCTTCGCCCCAGAGGTAACCATCGGCATGGTCGAAGGTGATCTTGGCTTGCTTGCGGGTTTGGTCCATAGTGGAAAGTGACGTGCGGGTAACCCCAGCAGCATCACCCTTCACACCGAACAACGAGACACCCTTGTCGGTGAGGGCGGCCACGATCAACGATTCGGCTGAAGCACCGTCGATGACGAACATCTTCTCGCCAGAGATTTTGTACACGTCACCCGATTTGGTGGCCGTGGCGGCTATACCGTCGGCGGTCCACTTGCCGTTGGCTTCCGTGAAGGCCACGGTTGCGGTACCTCCGCCTGCGATGGATTGAAGCATCCACTCAGGGCCCTGTCCGCCGACGATCATTGCCAGGTTGGCGGCCAAGGCGACGGTAGAGAAGAACGGGGTGCAAATGAGGTTGCGACCCATTTCTTCAAGGATCACGATGAGCTCTACGTAGCCGTAGCCCGATCCGCCCTGTGCCTCGGGAATGATGAGTCCTTGAAGCCCGAGTTGTTCGGCCATTTGCTTCCAAACCTCTGGGTCGTATCCCAGTTCGGTTTCCATTAAGCGACGTACCTCGGTGACCGGGGATTTTTCGTCGAGAAAGCGGCGGACTGATTTACGGAGCTCTTCCTGCTCCTCGCTGAAGGCGAAGTTCACGGGTGATTCCTTTGGCGCGTGTGTGGGATGGGTAAGAAGGATGGGTCTTGCGGCGATGCTGCGGTAAAGCCATGGCAAAACCGACTTTGACATTCTTACTAGACCGTCTGGTCAAGAAGAAATCGAGAGCACGTTTTTTAGGAATTTTGTGCTGCGGGATTCTAAGGAGCCAAACTTGACCCGTCACACCTCTTGGACCCGAAGCGAAGCGGAGCTGGGCCCTCGAAGTAGGTCAAGGCCTGATGGTTGCTTCTAGCCTTGGCTCATGCC
>JAYTWN010000078.1:0-2612 GCA_043743435.1 Acidimicrobiia bacterium | reverse complement strand
GTTGAGCTCATCGGCGGTATCGAACCTGCTCGTACGCTGATTCTCGATGCACTGAATCGAGGCAAACCCGTCATCACGGGTAACAAGGCCTTGCTGGCTTCACACGGTGCCGAACTGTTCGCCGCTGCCGACGCCAACGGGGTTGACCTCCTGTTCGAAGCAGCTGTTGCTGGTGGCATCCCGTTGATCCGGCCGCTTCGTGAATCCCTTATCGGTGAAGAAGTGACCCGCATGATGGGCATCGTGAACGGCACCACCAACTACATCCTGACCCGCATGACCGAAGCCGGTGCAGATTACGCCGACGCTCTGGCCGAAGCTCAAGCTCTCGGATTTGCCGAAGCTGACCCAACCGCCGACGTAGAAGGTCACGATGCCGCCGCCAAAGCCGCCATTCTGGCCACGATTGCCTTCGGGGTGAAGGTAACCGCTGCAGATGTAAGCGCGCAGGGTATTTCGGGTGTTTCTGCTGTCGACGTGGACTACGCCACCAAGCTTGGTTTCGTGATCAAGTTGCTCGCCGTCGCAGAAGAAATCGATGGCCAACAATCGGTGCGAGTCCACCCGGCCATGGTCCCCAAAGCCCATCCTCTCGCCTCAGTTCGTGAAGCGTTCAATGCCGTGTTTGTAGAAGGCAGCTCCGTTGGGCAGCTGATGTTTTACGGACGAGGTGCTGGCGGTGGACCAACGTCGAGCGCGGTGTTCGGAGACCTGGTTGACGCCGCGGTAAACCTCCGTAAAGGCACCCACGCCAGCATCGGAATCTTTGGAGAACCATCGTTTATTTCTCCCGACGAGCTACAAAGCGCCTACTTCCTGAGCATTGATGTCAACGACCGTCCGGGTGTACTTGCGTCGGTGGCCAACGAATTCGGGGCGCACAACGTGTCCATTCGTTCCATGGAACAGGAAGGCATCGGCGCTGGAGCACGTATCATTTTCATTACCCACGCCGCCCGCCAAGCCGATATCGATGCCTGCGTAGCCGGGCTCAAAACTCTCGAAGCGGTCACCAGCGTGAACTCGTTGCTTCGAGTCGTTGCCAGTTAGCCTTCAAAACAAGAACTAAGCGAACATTGCTACCGAGTAGGACACGAGGACACCAAGACACCATGCGATATGTATCAACCCGCGGCGGTATGGATGCCCGTCCGTTTACCGAAATTCTCCTTGAAGGACTAGCACCTGACGGCGGACTGTGTATGCCCGAAAGCTATCCACACCTATCGATTACTGAAATTGAAGAGCTACGTGGGCTTAGCTATCCGGAGTTGGCCTTCAACATCATCAGCCGCTTTGTTGACGACATTCCTACCGAAGATTTGCGCGACATCATCAACCGCACGTACACCGCAGAAGCCTTTGGTTCGAAAGACATCACGCCCGTAGAGCCGCTGTTCGACAACCTTTACCTGCAGGCCTTAAGTAACGGTCCGTCGTTGGCCTTCAAAGACGTGGCCATGCAGTTCCTGGGTAACCTGTTCGAATACGTGTTGGCGCGTTCGGGTGCGGAGTTGAACATCCTCGGCGCAACGAGTGGCGATACCGGCGGTGCTGCTGAGTGTGCCATGCGGTCCAAAAAAGGCATTCGCGTGTTCATGCTCAGCCCACTAGGGCGCACCTCGAAATTTCAAGCCGCGCAGATGTTTTCGATCCAGGACGAGAACATTCATAATTTGGCGGTACGAGGCGTATTCGACGACTGTCAAGACATCGTCAAAGTGGTTGGTGAAGACGCATCCTTCAAATCGCAGTACGCCATTGGTACGGTCAACTCCATCAACTGGGCACGCGTCGTCGCCCAGGTTGTGTATTACTTCAAGGGCTACTTTGCCGTTACATTAACGAGCGCCGAGAACGTGGCGTTCTCCGTGCCGAGTGGCAATTTCGGCAACATCTACGCTGGCCACGTCGCCCGCCAGATGGGCCTTCCTATCGAAAAACTCATCCTGGCCACCAACGAAAACAACGTACTCGACGAATTCTTCCGCACCGGTGTCTATCGAGTTCGGGCCTCCGCCGAAGTGGCCGCGACCTCAAGCCCGTCAATGGACATTTCTAAAGCCTCAAACTTTGAGCGATACGTTTTTGACCTCACGGGCCGCGACGGAGAACGAACCCGGGCCCTCTACGACGAAGTACGCACCGCTATGGGCTTTGACCTAAACGGCACAGAACTACGTACGCAGATGAACGACTTCGCCATCTCGTCGGGCAAAAGCTCCCACGCCGATCGGCTTGCCACCATCCGTCTGGTGCACGAACGAACCGGACGCATCGTTGATACCCACACCGCCGATGGCATCAAAGTGGCCATGGAACGATCCACGCCAGGGGTCAAGACGCTGTGTTTGGAAACCGCATTACCGGCAAAGTTTGGTGAAACCATCGTTGAAGCACTTGGCATCGACGCGCCACGTCCAGCCTCGGCGGTTGGGCTTGAGGATCTTGCGCAACGAGTGACCACGATCGACAACGATGCAGCAGCCGTGATGGCCTACGTTTCGCAGGTCGCTGGCTGATCTTCCTGATTGCCTGATCTCGGCGCAAGCGGGGTGACCGTGCCGGTTGCCGCCAAGGCCTACAGCGAAACAACGGGGGCCAAACTTGTA
>JAYTWN010000077.1:0-8013 GCA_043743435.1 Acidimicrobiia bacterium | reverse complement strand
CGCGGTGGTTGCTTGCTTTGGTGGTTGTTAGCTCGGGGCTGCTGGCTCGCGGGTTAGCGGCGGGCTGAGCTGGCTAGGCGCGTTACCCGTGCCACCAGGATTTCCATAACCAGATTGGCCGGGAGGTCCTTAGTCCCACGCAAATCCAAGTCGGCTTGAGCCAGTAGACCAATGGCCCGTTTGATGTTTGCGCCACCAAGCTTTTTGGTTTGCGTCAATGACTTTTTGGCCGGGAAGGTGGACCCAGTCATTCCGAGCGCGGCTGCAGCCTCGGTTTCATCGCGCACGCCTGAGCCATCGAGTCGAAGCATGCGACCAAAGTGCACCTGTAGCGAAGCCATGACCTGCAGAGGATGACGATCGCCTGCGCCCAAGGTACGAGCCAGGTGATTGAGGGCGCCAGCAACGTCACCGCGGTCGATGGCGTCGGTAAGGTCCCACGGGGTACCCGCACCGGCGCCACCCAGGAACGGTTCGAGGTCATCGGCGCTGATACGAGCTTGTTGACCGTAAACCGCGCTCAGCACGTCGATGATGCCGGCCAGGCGACCCAGATCTTCCCCAAGGTGTTCAGAAAGCCGTGTAGCGGCCCGACCGTCGAACCGAACCGGGGCATCGGCTAAGGCAGCACTCAACCAAGCTTGCCGAGCCTTCCCGGTTCCGATCCCTGTTTCGAGGATCTCGCCGGTCTTCTTCATCGCATCGAGCAGCTTCCGACTGATGATGCCACCGCCAGCCACCAAAATCATGATGCTCGTGGGGCAGGGCGCGGCCAAGTAAGTCAGCAGCGGCTCCATTTCGTCGGTAGCAAACCGACCAACGTCACGGGCCACGACCACACGCTTCGTAGTGAACATCGGCGGGGTTTGGGCGGCATCGACGGCCGCAGCCATCTCATAATCGTCGGTAGAAAAATCGTCAAGCCCGAGCGAAAGGTCTTCTCCACCTGCGGCTTGGCGGATCAAATCACGAGCAGTTGCTGCCCGAAGCGATGGATCGTCGCCCCGGACGAGGATCACAGAACCTAGTCGCAACGACCCTGATTGCACTCCTGAGGTCACCCCTGCAACTTAGCTGACGGTCACCTCCAACAAAGCACGTGCACCAAACGCCTCCGGTGAAGGGTTGGGCTAACGGGTTGAGCTATCGGGTTTGATTGAGGACGACTTTGCCTCCGGGTCCTGCGGTGGCGGTGAAGATTCGTTGGCCGCTTCCGAAAGCCACGGTTGGATTGGGAACGATTATCGATGATGCTCGTCCGCTAAAGGATCGATTGCCCGCTACAACTCCTCCAACGGAGACACGTTCCAGAAGTGCACCTACCACCCTGGTTTGGGGGCGCCCGCCGGAAGCAATGACCAGAGTGCCAATGGCCCGTATTCGGTACCTACGAAGGCCAGCCAGCAACCGGGCCGGGTCCACCCCATGTGAAACCACCAAAACATCCACTGAGCGCACCAGCCCCCCACCAACGCTATGCACACCGATCACTTCAGCGTTTTTCACAATCAACGGTGGGACGGATTCAGCAACCGTAAGCGCACGAAGCGTTGGAAGCGCCGAAGTGACCAGCACCATCAACACGGCGACGCCAGTCTTAGCGCTCGGAGCAATGATTGATTCCTCCCGCCACTCATCCAAATCCTGCGGGCCTCCAAGATCCACTCGATGCGCTCCATTCGGCGATGGCCAAGTTTTCCGCACGCTCATAAGCACACGTAGTACAAACAGGAGAAGAACGGCCCACAGAAAACAGACCGCATCCACTTGACCCAGCGGAATCACCGCAGCTATTCGTGCGACGCCAGCAATCCACCGAAGTAACAATTCCGTTGGAAGGTGCACCAGGCGGGCCACCCCGGAGCCAAGGAATCCGGCCGGAAACCCTGCCGCCACTCCCCAACTCATGATGGGCGCGGCTGCGGGAAGCGCCACCATATTGGCCAGTGGGGCAACAACGGGGACCGACCCAAACACCGGAACCATAATCAACGAGGCACCCACCTGAGCCGCAAGCGTGGTGGCCAACGGACGCACCAACCAACGTGGCCCACTCATGCGTTCAAACCACGGCACCAACAGGGCCAATCCCGCACAGGCACTTACAGAAAGAGAAAAGCCCACCGACCACGCCAACATCGGATCAATGAGCAACATGGCTATAACAGCCAGCGCCAAGATGCGAGCAGAATGCTGCGGTCGCCCGAGGAGACGAGAAAGCGCAACCAAAGCGGCCATAGCAACAGCACGCAACACCGAAGGTTCAAACCTCGTCACCAACGCAAACACGCCCAAAAGAGCCAGCACACTGAGGAATCGGAACCGCAAGGAAAGACGCATCAACAACGGCGAAAACACTGCCAGCGTGAACGCCACATTTTGGCCGGACACCACGAGCAGATGGGTAAGCCCTGCCGCCCGAAAATCGTCGGTTACTTCCGGCTGTTGATCCCTGTCGTCACCCAGAAGAAATCCGCCATACAGCGCTCGCGATTGGGGGGACAGGACCTTTCCACTTTGCAACATTCGATGACGAATACTGTTGGCAAATCGCGCGGTAGCGTTTCCTGCCGCCACAAATGAGACCTTCTGCACACTTAGCTTTCCGGCCAGGTGACGAGCCACCATGAAGGAAGGAACCGGCGTTGGCAGCGGTGCTATTCGTCCCGTCAAACTCACCACGTTGCCAGCTTCAGCTCGGGCCAACCGCCAACCGGGCGCCCCACTGGTGGTAAGGGAAATTCGCTTGCCTGCCACCCGCGCCTCGGCTCCCAGCAGCGGGCCTCGCCACTGCGGATCGGTTAACAGGGTGACTTCGCCGCTGAACGAGCCCGCTGTGAGATGCTGGCCTTCCAGCGATCGCACCGAGAGCGTGGATACAGCAACTACGGCCAGAAGAGCCAACCCGATCAGCCGCCAACCCACAATTCGAACGCAAACCAAGGCGCTGGCAAAAACGGCCATGCCCAGGGCCGGCCACCCTCGAACGGGATAGCGGGCACCAACCCAAACGACGAGCGCGAACACCCCGACGACACCGTCGCCTGGTTGCAACCTTCTCGAGCTGGCGACAGTCGATGGATCGAACGGGACCTCATTGGCTTGCCCTATCGGCGTGCGGTCATGCCGAGCGACATCACCACCGCGACCACGAGAACCAAAGCGTTCAGGTCCTCTGCCCTCCGTGGCTTGGCGATTCCCATTTTGCAGCCCAACGTCATGTTTGCTCGGTACGTATTGGCGGGCCGAATAGACCGACCTCAAACCTTGACCTTCGGACGGATGCTTGCGAACTTGCCTTCACCAATACCGCGCACTTCCATAAGTTCACCTACGGATTTGAATCGACCGTGTTCGGTTCGATAAGCCAAGATGGCCGACGCTGTCGCCGGACCTACTCCCGGTAAGCCATCGAGCTGTTCTGCCGTGGCCGTGTTGAGATCAATCAGACCACCCGGCGCTGCGGCTCCGACACCAGGTTTCGCCCCAGCACCTGAGCTCCCAACTGGCTGCCCCTCAGCAACGATGGCAGCTGCTGCCACCTCAACGGGCAAAACCGTCGGCACCGGCTTTCCCATGACGGGAACAAAAACGCGCTGTCCATCAACCACGGGTGCCGCCAAATTGAGGCCCGAGTCATCAGCATTGCTGGCTAATCCGCCCGCGGCATTCACCACGTCATCGACCCGCGCCATGCCATCGAACACGAACACGCCCGGATTGTTTACCGCACCCGCGGCGTGCACGGCAATGAGAATCGTGGTCGTAGTAATCGGCGGAGGCGCAACGGTGATGATGGGGAGCAGTCCAGGCACCGCGCCAGCGACCGGGGCGACGGGCCCGTTGGCAGCGACATTCGGGGCAGCAGCATTTGTGGCAGCAGCATCGGGGATCGCTTTAGAGGGGGCGACAGCGTTGGTGAGCGAAGCAGTTCCTCCGGCCAGAGGAAGCGGAGCGGGTTTGGACGCATGTGACAAAGTGCCCATCCGCGACACTGCGAGGGAGCCACCGAGGGCCAGAACAAGAACCGCCGCTGCGATCCGCACCAGGCGACGAGGGTTCAATCTTGCTCGGTTGAGCACCGAATCATCGGCCGTAACGCCAGACCAGCTCGTTCGGCCGCGACCAGCGCTGCGCACAAGTGGAGGTTCACCATCACTTCCACTGCCGGAGTCATGACCCGCTACAAGTCTTGAACGGCCGGGACCCGGGACAAATCGTGAGGCGTAGTCAGAACGATTTCGGGCGTTGGTGAAGGCTCCTCGCAGAATTGCCACCACGCCAAGCGCCGGTGCGGGCCGTTGTAGGTCCATCCCCCGCCCCAGCCGGGCGCCATTCGTAACACTTCCGTCATCAAGGTTGCTTCGCTCATCGTTTGCGTCCACTCAAGGCCGCCCCTCACTTCACCAAACAAGCGCGTCGCAGCAGACGAAACTTCTTGGACCTTGGGGGAAGGGAAAGTAAACCTTAACGGAAATCGGGGAAGCCAGGAGGAGGGCAACTCGCGCTCGCCACACGAATCAACCACCCAATTGACTATGCGCGCTTAGTTACTGACGAGTTCCTGAGGTAGCTCGTGAATCGTGTGCAAACGCCCGGCCCGCGCGATAACGACCGCAGCAACTTCAAGCGGTATGCGACGGTACGCCGCATCGTGCCCGTAACCTCGCAGCCGAAACTTGGCATAGGCACCAAGGTATTGGCCGAGAAACCGCATTGTTCCCAGTTCCTGCCACTGCTGAACGTGCACTCGCTCGTGACGAAGCAGCTCAGCGAAGTGTTCCGACATTGCCGCTTCGGACCGCACCACAACCAGTGAACCCAGGGTTATGGCCGCAGAGCCACGCGGAACAGGGCCACCAATCCACAGCCAGTGATCCTCGTTTCGTACTGGCAATCCCATGTCCAGCTCCGTCTGCGGTGTGTTTTGTGGATCGGATAAAAACGGGCGGTTAGGCGGTCAGGCACAAATGCCCAAAACGACAGGGCGTCATTCTGCACGAAAAAACCCAACCGCGTTCCGTGACCGCATCACAACTGAAGGTCGACTCAGCGATCAAACCGTCAGTAAAAAGGATTGCGCAAACAAAAACCTCTGTCCACGAAAGGGATCTCACGAACGAAACGCAGAAGGGACGGAAACGAAGGCGCAACCAGCGCCGCTCAATCGTTCAGCGAGCCGCCGTTCCGGACCGCTTAGTACAGGCGGGCAGCCAGTTTCTTGCGCATCTCGCCCACTCGCGGATCCTCACCGAGCGACGAAAGCAAATCGACATACCGCTGCCGGGCTACGTCATCGGTTTTCACCGAATCAAGCAAGGTTTCCAATTCCGTCACCACCTCGGCCGACGAGTCCGCAGGTGTACCGATACGAGCCAACGCCGCAACCCGTTGAGCCTCACCAGTTTCGGGAACCCGGGTAAGCAACTTGAGCGCCTCATCGTTACGGCCCTCCTGCACGTACAGCTCTGCCAGGGCAACCACCGCTCGTTCGTTGGCTGGTTCAACCACCAGGGCGGATTCCAACATCGAGGTGTCACCGGCAGCAATGCCCTCGTCGATCAACACTTCATTGGGGCTTTTCGCGGGGGTCAACTTGGCGACCCACTGCTTGATTTGGTGCTCGGGAAGCGCGCCCACAAACGAATCAACCACTTTGCGATCCTTCACCGCAAACACTGCCGGGATTGACTGCACCTGAAAAGCTGCTGAGGCCCTGGGGTTTTCGTCGACATTGATTTTGACCAGTACGACCTTGCCCTCGGTGGCGGCGATGACCCGGTCAATGATCGGTCCAAGTGTTCGACACGGCCCGCACCAGGGAGCCCACAGGTCAATGACCACTGTCACTTCAAGGGACTTCTCCACCACTTCAGCTTCAAAGGTTGCATCTGTTACGTCGACGTAGGCCATGCATCAAATCTAAACCGCCGATGGACTTTCCCGAGGCCAAACCCAAACTCGATGCCGGAAACTCATCCTGTGGCATCGGTCAAAACGAACGAAGTTCAGGGCAAGTTCAGGGCAAGTTCAGGGCAAGTTCGTCGGTTGGCGCTCCGGGCTGACAGGATAGAGGGCTGTTTCCGTTTCACTTGAGGACCCCCGCATGACCCACCCCCTACTGACTTGGGAAAACCCCATTCCTTCCGATCTTGGCGAATCGATTCTCGTCGTCGCCCTTGAGGGTTGGATTGATGCTGGTTTCGGAGCGGCTCGAGCCGTTGGCGCACTGAAACAACAGATCCGCACCCAACGACTCCTGTCGTTTGATTGCGATGAACTGATTGACATGCGGGCCCGTCGGCCAGTGATGAAGCTGGTCAATGGCGTTAACACCGGTCTTACGTGGCCGCGGTTGCAAATTCGCCATGGCCAGGATCGTCTGGGTCAGGATATTTTGGTGCTTACGGGTCCCGAGCCTGATCATCATTGGCGTGCGTTCACCGCGGCGATCATGGAAGTGGTGGAGCAGTGCAACGTGCGGATGTGCGTAGGGCTTGGCGCATTTCCTGCCCCGGTGCCTCACACCCGTGCGGTGACGTTGGGTTCAACGGCTACGAGCGAAGATTTGGCACAACGGGTTGGGTTTCTCCCGGCCAGTTTTGAAATACCTGCTGGTGCTTCGGCGGCGATCGAACGGGCCTTTGCCGAGGTGGACAAGCCGGCCGTTGGTATCTGGGCACGTGTTCCGCACTATGTAGCTGCGATGCCGTTTCCTGCCGCATCGGCTTCAATGCTCGAGGCGTTGGCTCGGGTTACCGGTGTGGTGATCGATACCGATGAACTACATCGTGATGGGCGTTTGGCCGTGCAACAGATCGAACAACTTGTGGCCAATAACTCCGAGCATATCGACATGGTCCGAACTTTGGAACGTCAAGCTGATTCAGAGAACGAGCAGCACTTTGGGGGGGCTGCGCCGTTCACCGATGCATCGATACCTACGGGCGATGAGCTGGCTGCTGAGTTAGAAAAGTTTCTTCGCGAGCAATAGGGATCTTGTTTTCCTCACACGTTTCGGTCTGCATACATATTATTTTCTGCGAGCCTTTTAAGGATCGTAAAGCCTTTTTCTAGGAGTCACCATGTCATCAATTCCCGAGCAGTTCCCCGCCTTCATTGCCACCAAAACTACCGCTGCCGACGGGAAAGCTGCTGTTGAGCGTGGCGTTGGCACCTTGGCGGCCAGCGATCTCGGGACCGGCGAAGTAACCGTTCGAGTGCACTGGTCGGGCGTAAATTACAAAGATGCTTTGGCTACCACGGCTGATGGTGGAGTGGCCAGGCTTTCCCCGCTCGTGGCCGGTGTTGACCTCGCTGGAGTTGTGGTTGCCGTCGATGGTGACTCCGAGGTGAAGGTTGGCGATCAGGTGCTGGCGCATGGGGGCGATATTGGTACCGGTCGTCATGGCGGGTATGCCCATTACTGCCGTCTCGCCGCTTCGACAGTGCTCAAGGTTCCTGCCGGGCTCACCATGCGTGAAGCCATGATCATTGGTACCGCCGGGTTCACCGCGGCACAGAGCGTCCATGCGCTGGAACGCCACGGCATTCGTATCGATGGCGGTCCGGTGTTGGTGACCGGGGCCACGGGTGGCGTGGGTTCTGCTGCGGTTGGCATTTTGGCCCAACGTGGCTATGAGGTGGTGGCCTCGACCGGTAAATCCAGTGAAGCCGACTTTCTATTGCAACTCGGTGCGAAGTCGGTGATCGAACGGGCGGAAACCTCGGCCGAGTCCAACCGTCCGTTGGAGAAGGAACGTTGGGGCGCGGTGGTGGATTGTGTTGGTGGTTCAACGCTTGCGTACGCCATTCGTACCCTCAAATATGGTGGGGCCGTGGCAGCATCGGGCCTGACCGGTGGCGCATCACTGCCCACAACGGTGCTTCCCTTCATTCTTCGCGGGGTCACGTTGTTGGGTATCGATTCAGTTTCGATTGACATGATTACCCGTGAGGAAATTTGGCATCGCTGTGCTTCTGATTTGAAGCCCCGTGAACTCGATTCGATCG
>JAYTWN010000076.1:0-5884 GCA_043743435.1 Acidimicrobiia bacterium | reverse complement strand
CTAAACCGTAGTGTCCTTTGCTAATCGTCGTGTGGGCGACGCCGGTTGGCCTTAATGGTGGAACGGGCCGATTTCTCATCGAGACGTCGAAGTTGTGAGCCCTTCGAGCGTTTTGTGGGCCGACGCACCGTATCGATCACCAAAGCCTCAAGGATCTTCTCTCGAAACCGTCGTTCAGCTAGCGTGCGATTACGGAACTGGGAACGCTCATCAGAAGCGACAACGCTGAGAACTTCGCCAAGTTTTTCCACCAAGCGGGCCTTGACGCCCTCAACCAGAACCGTCGATTCGGCGATGGACCAATACAGTTCCGCTTTGGTGTTCGACGTGTTGGCATGCTGTCCACCCGGCCCGCCGGAGGCACTGAAACGCCAGGTAAGTTCCGCTGCTGGGATAACCAGGTTTCGGGAAATGACGAGCCCGCGGGCGGTCGGTTCGTTGAGGTTGAGGGTTTGATTCACGACGGCGTTCCTTTGCGTTGCCTGCCGGCAGACTTTTTTTGTACGGCGAGCCTAGAAGTTTCGTAGTGGGCAATGTCGGGCCATTTCTGCTTCGAGAGCGGCCCAGCAGCGCACCTTCGGTGGCTGAATTGTGGCGGTGCTGCGCAGACCTCGTGGAGGAATTGGGTTTATTTTGGGGCTTTGTTTCGTTGATAGCGGGCAATGGCTGGGAAAAAGACAAACCGCTGGAGCTTTGCCTTGCTAACGTGTTTCTCGTCGTGGTAGCCGTAGCTCAGTTGGCAGAGCGCCAGGTTGTGATCCTGGATGTCGCGGGTTCAAGTCCCGTCGGTTACCCCAGTTCTGGGGCCCGGGTTTCCGTTTATTCGGAGGCTCGGGCTCGACTACAGTTGCATCGCTTCATTCAGCACCTTGCAGTACCAACGTAAGTAAATGCGATACCACCTCAAAGTGGTTTAACAAGGTTTATGCGCTTCTAGCTCAACTGGCAGAGCAACGGACTCTTAATCCGCAGGTTCTGGGTTCGATTCCCAGGGAGCGCACCACGAACGTGCCGCTGGCTCTTGCCGGCGGCACGTTTTTGTCTCGGTGCTTTTATTGTTTGCGCGATATGGAAAGTGTTGCCAAAGAAGCGGGCTGTTGAGGCAGCGAGCAGGGAAGGCGGTTTTGGTCTGATCGCGTTGCTTCCTTGCTAGTTGCTCCGGGGTTTCTCGGGGTCTCTCGGGGTCTCTCGGGGACTCTCGGGGACGGACACGAGCTGAGGCCAACCACCCAAAACACCACTTGCTACTCCTAGGCGGGGGCGGGGGCGGACATCCTTTGCGGTGATTCAAGCCGGGCAAACACCGGGAGATGATCGGATCGCTTCGCCCATTCATGGCCGTCAACGGGGATAGTGGCAGCAAGAACGGTAAAGCCCCGCACGAAAATTCGATCAAGCCTGGCCGTGGCCTTCCCAGCTGGATTGGTACATCCAGAACCGAGCGACGTTTCGTTTTGCACCGTGCGCTTTGCCTTTCGTTCTTGGGTTACCTCGCGGGCGTGAAGTTCGGCGGCCAAAACGTTGGGTTGCGCCGACCAGGCATCAGAAAATCCGGCTTCGTGGAGTGCTCGGTAGAGGTGGGCTTCACCGTCGGCATTGAAGTCCCCGGCAACAATGCATCTGCGAGCGCCACGCTGCTCAACCCGATCGAGAGCTACGCGAAGCTGATCACTCCGGGCCGACGAGTCTCCATGCGAAGCGAGATGAATATTCACCACGTCGATCTCAAGCCGATCAAGGTAAGCGAACTGAGCAATTCGTCGTCGGTGACTGTGCGGGCGAATGTTGAGTGTGAGATTGAGGGTCTCGAAGTTGCTCAGTGTTTGGGTGCTGAACAACGCCAGGCCCTCGGCAAAACGCACGAACGGGCCAAGCGGTGAGTGTTTAAACGACCACAGGTGGTCCATGCCCAAAGACTTCGACAAGCGTTGAGCCTGCGACCGCTGCAGTTCCTGGATCAGAATGAGCGACCGTGGACGAGCGCTGAGTACGTCGGCAAGATCGTTACAGTCAGGCCGAGCAAACCCCCGTACGTTCCACGTCGCTACTTCGATCGACGCGTTTTCGTGGTTGCCTGCACCGGGAGGGCCTGGGTGAGAGTGTTCGCTGATGCCCATTTCGATGCTCCACTCTACGGAGGACCACAGCCAACTGGGTGGCAAGTACAGGGTTTGTTGTGTGCGTAGCGTCCCTTGTTGCCTGCCCCAAGGGACACAAACCGTTGAGAGGCTTCACAAAGCACAGAGCAACGTGCTGTACTTGGTTATGCCCGCCGATCCAGCCAAAGTTGTTGCCGACCTCAAAGAACTTCGCGCCCTCACTGCTACCGACGAAGGCAGCCAGCGTTTGGCGTGGACCGAGCCATGGCAGCGAGCCCGCGACTGGTGGGTTTCGACATTCGACGGCACGCCGGTAGAAGTGGAAACAGACGTTGCTGGGAACCTTTGGGTGACCCTGGTGGGGGAGAGCCGCAATCGCATTGTCCTCGGATCCCATCTCGATTCGGTCCCCAACGGTGGCTGGCTCGATGGCGCCCTCGGGGTACTTGCCGGTGGAGAAACTCTGCGCGCTTTGCATCGTGACGTGCTCCTCACCGGTGGCAAGCTCCCCGTATCCATTAGCGTGGTCGACTGGTCCGATGAGGAAGGCGCCAGGTTCGGTCGGTCGCTTTTCGGCTCGGGCGCAGTTTCGGGGACGCTCGAAGTCGACACCGTCCGCTATTTCAAAGATCGCAACGGTGCGGTCCTGCAGGACGTGGTTGCCCCGTACGGCGTCAACATGGACACGATCCTCACTGCGGGCGATATCCTCCCATCGATCGTCGCTTCTGCTGAGTTGCATATCGAGCAAGGCCCGGTCCTGGAAGCGAAGGGCCGCCGACTTGCAGCACTGCACGGCATCTTGGGTGTGGAACGGCGGTTGGTGAAAGTCAAAGGCCAAGCGGCGCATGCCGGTGCAACGCCAATTCACATGCGTAAAGACTCCACATTGGCCGCGGCTCGCATGTCGATTGCTATTCGCGAACTGGCACTTAGGGAAGGCGCCTTCGCCACGATCGGCATTTGGAAGGTGCATCCCATGGTGCCCACCGCTGTAAACGGCCGCACCGAGTTCAGCGTGGATATGCGCCACCTCGACATTGCCGTGCTGAACCGCATGGTCGCTGGACTTGAAGCCATCGTGGCCGAAATCGCTGCCGACGAACGCTGCGAAGCCGACATCGAAATGCTGTGGTCGATCAACCCGATTGACTTCCATCCCGACCTCATCGAGTTCGCTGCCGATGTGGTGGAAGCCCGCACCGGCATTCGCGAAGTAATGCCTTCGGGTCCGATGCATGACTCGGCGGAAATGGCTCGCGCCGGCGTTCCCACCATCATGATGTTTGTTCCGTCGATCAACGGGCTTTCCCACACCCACATTGAAGACACCGCCGAAGCGGACCTTGAACTGGGTGTCGCGGCATTCGACGATCTCGTCGTCAAAATGGTTGACTGGGCTGCCGCCCGTGTTTCCTAAGCGCGCTTAGGTACGTTTTCTCGGTTAGAGAGTCACCTTTCGTAGTGCCTTGCCAACTGAGCAAACCCCAAACAGTTAGCTGCTAGGCGGTAGCGGGTAGCCGGTAGCCGCTTAATCGGCGGTTGCGGCTCGGGCCAAGGTGTCGGCCACAAACTCGGGTTCATCGGAGAGATTACCAACGGTGATGCGTAAGTGGGCCGAAGGAGGCTGACGAAGCCAAAACGGTCGCCCCGGAGAAACCGAGATGCCAGCAACGCTAAGCAAAAGTTGAGCGTTGCGTTCGTTCGCCACATCAACCCAGAGGTTGATCCCATCAAACCCCCGTGTTCCAATACCACGTGTACTTAGTAGTTGCACCATGGATGATCGGCGCGTATGGTACTCCTCGCGTGCCGAAGCAACGGAGTCGATGGTGGCTTGATCACGCAACATCTCCAACAGCACGGCCTGCAGGAGTCGGCTCGACCAGCCGGGGCCGAGCATGCGCCGCTCAATGAGTTGCGTAACCACCGCCCCGGCACCTCCGACTGCGGCTAGGCGAAGATCAGGACCGTGCGATTTGGAAAATGATCGTATGTGTACGGTCTGTTCCGGTAGCCAGGTGCCCAAGCTGATGGGCTCGGCCCAGGCAATGTCGCCGGAATGGTCGTCTTCAATGACGATGGTTGCGGTCTTGGCGACCAGCGCCGCCAATTCCTGGGCCCGTTGCACCGTCCATGAGGAACCCGTGGGGTTTTGAGCCCGCGGCTGGCAAATGATGGCCACCGGATGTTGGGCCAGTGCGGTAGCCAGAGCTTCAGGGCGCATGCCGTGATCGTCACCAGGAACTCCGACCGGAGTGGCGCCCAGGGATTCAATCAAATCGAACAGCGGTGGAAACCCTGGCTCCTCGACCAACACCACATCCCCCAAACTCACCACCATTGCTGAAACACGATCAATGGCATCCATGGCCCCGTCGACAATGGTGAGCAACTCCGGCGGAAACGGCCAACGGCTGACCAGCAGATCGTGAAGCGCAAGAAGAATCGGCTCGTCGAGGTAGCTGGTGGTGAGGTTGCGACGAGAAACCCGAGCGAGCGCCGGACGCATATCGGGCAGCAAATCCGAATCAGGAATCCCGGCAGACAAATTGAACCGCGACCCACCCCCGGACCGGTTGACCACCGAACGATAACGCTGAGGTCCAGCAGGCTTCTTCCCGTCCCGGACGAAAGAACCGTGCCTGCCTCGGGCATCAATGGTGCCAAACCGACCGAGTAACTGCCATGCTTCGGAAACCGTTGTAGGGCTCGTGCCCAGCAACGTGGCGAGCTGACGAACCGTGGGAAGCCGTTCTCCTGGCTGCAGACGTCCTGACCGGATTTCCCGATTGATGGCCGTGGCTATTCCCTTGGCCGACCGATTTTCCAACTCAGCGAGAAACTGCATTTCAATCACCGCCCCTTTGTACCACCCTTTGCACGGTTTGTAACAGTCACGAAGTGCGTCGACGATTGGTGTAATCGTGCGGCCTACTGAGAAGTTTCGACGCGAACCAACGACAGAAGTTCACAGTTTTGCGAGGAAATGCAACGGCAAGGCACAGTGATGCCCGTACCATCCAAAACCGGTCGGGAAGGCATAGAACATCACTGCGCTGTTCCTGCGTAGACACGCACCAATCTGGTTAACCAGGGGGCGACACGACGGAACCGCACGCCTTTTGAGGCATGCGGTTCACGTTGGCGGCTGGGTTATTGCGTTCCGAGTTGGTGGCTATTTGGCTTGTACCGCAGGCGCTGCAACCACCAGGCTGACGGCGACGGTAGCAACGAGGGAGCCGCTTTTCCCGGTTATCAACAACGGGTAGGTAGTTGCGGGCGTGCTAGGAGTTGTCGTTACTTTGACTGAAACGCCACTTGCGGTAACTTCAGTCGACGATGTGGCGGTTGGCGGTAGCCCGTCGACGCTAAAAGCCACCGGGCTGGTAAAGCCACCGATCGGGGCGATTTTCAGCTCGTATGTTGTGGAAGCACCTTGGAGAACCGTTGCAGAAACCGGCTGTGCTGAGAGACCAAATCCCGGCAGGTTTCGTGTCACCACGAGTGTGAACGGAAGAGTTTGGGTGTACGTTCCGCTGGTGGCGACAACCGCTAGTTTGTAGGTTCCTGCGGCCGTGTCGGCCGATGTGGACAACACAAACTTTGTGGTGCGCCCAACAGTGACTCGGGTACGAATGACCACACCGGCCGGAGCGTTATTGAGGGCAAGAGTGACCTCTGGGGCTTCGGGGGCTCCATTGAACTGGCCCGTAGTGATGTTCGTTGTGGCGTCGCTCCCGGCGTTTACCGTGACCGACGATGGGGCAACCGTGAGAACGAAA
>JAYTWN010000075.1:0-5669 GCA_043743435.1 Acidimicrobiia bacterium | reverse complement strand
CCTTGATGAAGCCTTTAAGGGCCTACCCCCCACGGAACGACATGTTGAGCTCGCCGAGACCACTCGACTGTGGTGCCTCGCTTTGTTGGTAGTCACGTTGGTTCAAGGCGTTCTCGTCCGCCGTCGCTTACGTTCGAGTGAAGTTTCGCTGGCTGGATCGGCCACCAACTCGCGCGCTTCTTCAGATACTGCTTCAATGGCAAGGATCGTGCTGTTCGAACGAATCGGTGCCTATGTCGTGTTGCTGCTTGGTATCGTGGCCACCATCTGGATGATTCGAACCGGCCACGAGGGTGCAAAAGCGGTCTGGAGTCAAACAAAACTCTGATCGGGGAGACCGATCAACCAGACACGTGAAGCAATCGCGTGACGGCGCTTTGGGTCGAGGCGAAGGTCTGCTGAGAAAAGGTAAGCAGCCGCTTTTATGCACGCGAACTGACTATAATTCATCCGCCGCAACAGCGGCAGCGGCACCGTTGGGGTGCCATCCAGGGGAAAGAAGTTAGATATGCGAAAAAACGTTGTGCTCAGCGCGGCATTGGGCCTCGCCGTTACCGCCGGAATGGCACAAACTGCGTTGCCAGCATTTGCTGCTGGCGTAGCCAAAGTAGGTGGCGCTTGCGTCAAGAAGCAGGTCAACAAAACCGTTGGCACGCTCATCTGTAAAAAGGAAGGGTCGAAGTACGTTTTCCGAGCCGTGGAAGTGAAAGCCGTAACCGCTGCCCCCGTTGCTGCCGCAGGGGCATCCAATGCTGGCGACGCCGCCGATGACCTCAAGGGAACGAAGATCACGTTCTTCCACTGGCGTGCCGAAGACAAAGACGTTATCGCCGACATCATCAAGGACTTCACAGCCAAAACCGGCATCGAAGTTGAACAGTCGATCAAAAACTCCACCGACTACCAATCCCAAGCGCTCCAAGACATCCTCGACGGAAAGCCTGCCGACGTCATCACGGCCTTCCGTGGTGCACAGTTCTTCAACATGGCCAAGGCCAACGGTGGCAGCGTTTGGCTCGATTTGAGCAACCAGCCGTTTGTCAAGAACTACAACAAGAACTTGATCGCCCCAGGGGCATACGAAGGCAAGCAGCTCGGCCTTCCCTACCAGCTCGTGTTTAACATGCCCTTAGTTAACACCGATTTGCTGAAGTCGCTCGGCGTAAAGCTTCCAGCCAACATCAATGACCTGCAGCGTTTCTGCCAAACCGTCAAAGCGAAGGGTGTAACCCCTATCGCTTGGCCTGGCGGAACCCGTGGCAACGCAGGTCAATTGTCTATGAACGGTCTGGTTATGAACTCGTTCCCCACCGACGATGCCTTCGCCAAGATCGACACAGGCGCCGCCAAGGTCACCGACTTCTGGATGGTTAAGGCCCTTCAGGAATTCAAAGACGTTGCTGCGGACTGCTTTGGCGACAACCCACTTGGCGTAAAAGATGACGGTGCACTGGCCGATTTCGCCACCGGTAAAGCCCTTATGTTGGCCACCGGGACCTTCTCTATGGGCCCAGCGCTTCGCCTCAACCCAAACCTGAAGTTTGACCTTTACGTTCCCATCACCACCCCGGTTGGACAGACGCCAAAGTACGAAGGCATCTACAACGCTACGTTCATTTTGGGCGTCAACGCCCGTCAGAAGGACGCTAAGAAGCAAGCCGCAGCCATCAAGTTTGTTGACTGGATGAGCCAGGCCAGCAACGCTGAGAAGTACGCAAATGGCACTTCGCAACACTCCACCGTGAACGATGTAAAGTACGTCAAGCAGGAGCTCAAGGACACCGGAGTTTGGGCAACCAAGCGCGTCTTCCTTGCTCCCCGCTTCCAGTATCTCAACCTCGACATCCGCAACGCCGTAGAAGATGCTTTCTTGGCCGTTGCTGGAGGCAAGGATGCCAAGGTTGCCGCAGCCGAAGCACAGGCCATCATCGACCAGAAACTCGGCAAGTAAGTACACCTACTAGTTTTGACGTAATAATCTGTGAACACCGGGGTTAGTCGGTGGGCAATTGCCCGTTCGACTGACCCCGGTTTCTATTCAGCTGATCGCCTGCACCCGTTTCGTTCGGGTTGTTCACTTTGTTTGTTTCCGCCGTCGCTTTTCGTTTTGTATGCACGCATACCTCTCGACTCCTCCGGCGCTCTACCTGTTT
Organism: Acidimicrobiia bacterium; assembly: GCA_043743435.1. Lineage (GTDB taxonomy): Bacteria > Actinomycetota > Acidimicrobiia > Acidimicrobiales > JANYDT01 > JANMZO01. Next base: position 3,516 of record JAYTWN010000075.1, on the reverse strand, counting down.
CCAATCCGCTTGGAGTGCCATGACCGCCACAACCATTCCCTCAGCCTCCAGCGGTGGCTCGACAGTGCGACGAGCGAGCAAAAATGCTGGTGCTAGCCGACGTCGACCGCTGTATCTTTTTGCTCTTCCTGCGCTCGCTGTTTACGGCATGTTCTTTGTTGTGCCTACATTTCAGGCGTTGTACTACTCATTTTTTAACTGGGAAGGCCCAGGGACCTCCCCGGCTTTCGTGGATATCGAGAACTACAAAACCAAGCTGCTCGACGACACGACCTTCCAGAACAGCGTGTGGGCCAGCCTCAAGTTCATGTTGTTGGTCGTGGTGTTCCAAACCTTGTTGGCGTTGTGCTTATCGCTGATGCTGACCAAAAACAGCCGAGGAACGATCTTTCTTCGCTCGCTGTACTTCTTCCCAACGATCCTTTCGTCAAGCGCCGTGGCGTTTGTGTGGAATTTTGTTTACGATCCATCTTCGGGCTTGGTTACCACAGTGCTTGAGAAGCTCGGAGTGAGCTATCGACCTGCATTGATGGGAAGCCCCAAAACGGCCATTGTCTTTCTCGCCGTCGTACAGGTGTGGTTCCATGCCGGACAGATGATGGTCGTCTTTGTTGCCGGGCTGCAACAAATCCCGCAGGACTACATTGAAGCGGCCCAGATTGACGGGGCTTCGCGGTGGCAGAAGTTTCGATCAATCACCTGGCCGCTTTTAGGGCCAGCCACGGCAATCGTGGTGGCGTACACAACGCTCCAATCATTCCGAGCCTTCGACCTCGTGTATATCATGACGGAGGGTGGCCCGCTGAACTCAACACGAATCCTGGGCTTCCACATTTACAAGACTGCGTTTGAATCGTTCAGTTTTGGGGCGGCCGCTGCTGAATCCGTGCTGTTTATGGTGATCATCGCCACGGTCACATTCATGCAACGCAGGGTCCTGCGCCTTACGAATGCCGATTTTTCTGGGGGTGCATGATGAGCATGGGCAAGTCTCGTCTTCTATCCAGCAGCCCGGTAGGCGCTCCGGCGCCCCGGTCATCAAAGCGGCCTAGCGAACGAATCGGCCGGTTCACGTCTCGATCACTCTTGTTCGTCTATGCGCTCTTGATCGTTGTACCTATTGTTGTCGTGTTGTTTGGGTCGTTCAAGAACCAGTCGCAGATCATTCTCAATCCGCTCGGTCCACCATCGAAGGGAAACCTAGAGGGCTATCGAAAAGTAATCAGTGAACATATCTTTAGGGCGCTCAAGAACAGCGTGATCGTTGTGGCCTTCTCGGTATCGCTCACGCTTTTTGCGGCCTCGCTTACCGCCTTTGCGGTGGCCAGGATGGGTACTTGGCGCTCCAACGTGTTGTTCGGATTCTTTACGCTCGGGATGGCCGTCCCCGCCCAGGTCAACGGCATCCAGCAATACGCCATGTTCAAGAGTGTGGGGCTCACTAACTCCCTCGCTGGTCTAATACTGGTCAATATGGCCGTGACCCTACCGGTATCGGTATTTATTCTGACGGGTTTTATGAAGACCTTGCCGAAGGAGCTTTTCGAAGCAGGCGTTGTCGACGGGGCAAGTCCCTGGCGGCTCTATCGATCAATCGCCATGCCACTGTCGATGCCGTCCGTTGCTGCGGTTGCTATTTTCCTGTTCGTGGCGCACTGGAACGATCTCTACTATCCGTTGCTCTTCATCACCGACGAGTCCAAGTGGACCCTGCCACGCACCTTGGCGCAGCTTCGGGGCGAATTCCTGACCGACTATCCCGCCTTGTTCGCAGGCGTGGTTATTGCTAGCGCACCCATGGTCGCGGCGTATGTGTTTCTGCAGCGCTGGTTCGTGGCCGGCCTCACCAGTGGAGCGGTAAAGGGCTAAGCGAACGTTGGTTGCTCGTGACCGGTACCAGCCTTGCCAGCTTGCAGGCCGACTATTTCTGCTTTGCGCGCCAAAAGGGAACCGCGTCTAGTGGGTTAGTTCTCCTAGGCTGAATGTGTGAGTTTGCAGCCGAACCTGTCCGCCTCAAAACTTGGTCCAGAGCAACGCGCCCGGGACCTTAAACGGGCGCAAACGGAAAGCTTCGACGTCGTCGTTGTTGGCGGGGGAGTAACGGGAACAGGTGTAGCCCTCGACGCAGCCAGCAGAGGCCTCAGCGTGTGTCTGGTGGAACGGCGTGACTACGCGGCAGGCACGTCAAGCCGTTCCTCGAAATTGATCCACGGAGGCCTGCGTTACCTCGAGCAAAAAGACTTCGGCTTGGTACGTGAAGCCCTACACGAACGCAAAACACTCATTCAAGACGTTGCCCCGCACTTGGTTCGCCCGGCGCCGTTCTTGCTGCCACTCCGCAAACACTACGAACGCCCCTACATCGGCGCAGGTGTTTTGCTCTACGACATCCTGGCCGGTCGCAATAGTGCCGTTCCCCATCACAGCCACCTCTCCAAAGCCCGCTGCATGGAAACCTTTCCGTCGCTTAACCCCGATGCCCTGGTCGGCGGCATCCAGTACTACGACGCCCAAATTGACGACGCCCGTCATACCGTAGTGGTGGCCCGAACTGCAGCGTCTTTTGGTGCGGCTCTGTTGCCTGGGGTGGCCGTCGAGCGGATCCTGGTAGAAAACGGCCGAGCGGTTGGCGTGGAAGTGACCGACCGCGAATCGCAAAAGTCCGGTGAAACTCCTGCACCGTTTGCCATTCGAGGCCGCACCGTAGTGAACGCCACAGGAGTGTGGACTTCAGAGCTCGAACGCAGCGCTGGCGTGCCAAATCCGTTGCAAGTGACTGCCTCAAAAGGTATCCACATTGTGGTGCCTCGTCACCGGATTGACGCCACAACCGCCATGATTTTGCGAACCGATCGCAGCGTGTTATTCCTGATCCCATGGGGTGATCGCTGGTTGATTGGCACCACCGACACGCCCTGGTCGCACGACCTCGATCACCCCAGCGCCAGCCAAGGCGACATTCACTATGTGCTGTATTGGGCCAACACCATGCTGCGATGCAACCTCACCCACGACGACGTGGTCGGGGTGTACTCGGGCCTCCGTCCGCTCCTTTCCGGTGGGGCTACAACTACGACCAAACTGAGCCGCGAACATGCCGTCAACCGGGCCATTCCCGGTCTTGTAAGTATCGCCGGTGGTAAGTACACAACGTATCGACTCATGGCTCGCGACGCTATCGACGCACTCAAACCCGACCTCGGCACCCTAGCGCCCAGCCCCACGGCAACTCTTGGACTTCTCGGCGCCGACGGCCACGAACAGGCCATGACCAATTTGGCCAAGCACGCCGGGACTGCTCATCTACCCGTTGGAGCTCTTGCGCATTTGGTGGCCCGTTACGGATCGACCGCAAGCGAAGTACTTGACGTGATTGCCGCCAACCCCGCACTCGCCGCACCCATTGGCGTGGCCCCATCGACCGGCCTGGTTGCGATGAACCCCGATCCTGACACCTTCGACGGAGCCCACACGCCGTTCAGCGGATCACGGTACCTGCTCGGAGAGGCAGTTCAC
>JAYTWN010000074.1:0-4847 GCA_043743435.1 Acidimicrobiia bacterium | reverse complement strand
GCATCCGTGTCGTTACCCAGCGGCTCGATAGACCCTACCAATCCCGAATCCACCGGAGCAACCAGTAAACCTCGCAGCGGAACCATCCAAGGATCATCGCTCTCGGCCTCATCGGGTGGCGCGACCGTTTCCTTCAACGGACGTAGGTATCGGGGCTCCATCGAGTTCAACGCCGGCGGCGGGTCACTGCGCATCACCAACTTTGTCGACCTTGAGGACTACCTCAAAGGCATGGGCGAGATCCTTACCCCCAGTTGGCCATCGGCAGCATTGCAATCCCAAGCCATCGCGGCACGTACCTACGCACTACGCACTATGGCCATCGACGGTCAGGTTTGCCCGACCCAGAGATGCCAAGTGTACTTAGGAGCGCAAGCGGAGTACGGAAAAATGAACTCAGCGGTCGACGCCACCCGAGGCAAAGTGCTCACCTACGGGGGCAAGCTTGCGGCAACGTTTTACTCAGCATCGGGTGGAGGAACCATTGCCACTCCCGAAGAAGGATTCGGTGGCGGATCGTCGCAGCAACCGTATTTGAAAGCCGGTTCGTACCCAACGGGCGACGTGTTGGCCTGGACCGTGCGCATGCCCCTGAGTGAAGTCGCGCGGCGCGTGGGTTACGGCGGTTCCCCACGTGGCGTTACCGTTACCCGTGTGGGCGCCTCAGGACGAGCGTTGGAAGTGACCGTTGACGGATCATCGGGACCTCTGCGCGTTGGCGGTCCAAAGTTCGATGCTGCGCTCGGATTGAAATCCACGTTCTTCACCATCAACGAACCCGTTTTTGGTTCTAGCGGCCTGGACAGCAACTCAGGTTCTGGCGCTGCGTTGGGATCAGGAGGCGGAAGCTCCAGCGATCTGTCCAGTGCGCTTGCCGCTCTCGGCTTGAGTAATGCCTTACCGGGCGCGGGATTGGAAGAACAATCCCGCTTGTTGGCCACGGCCGACCCCGATTTCGATGCCGGTTCCGCCACCACACTTCCGCCTTTCAACCTGGTTCCTTCGGCATCGTCAAACGGTTCGACGGATTCTGATGGACAACGCTCGCCGGATTTCAGCTCAAGCGGTTTGGGCAGCATAGGCAGTGCGGCTGGGTCGGGTTTGGTGGCCGATACCACTTTGGTGCCCACCACCACACGCTCCGCTCCCAAGCCGACGCAACCCGACAACTCTGCGGGCTCAACCATTGAGGCCATCAATCTTCCGGCCCGAAATTCCTCGTCGTCGGGAGGTAGCGATCTGGTCTTCCTCGCTGTTCCGACCGCACTGCTCGGTTTGGTGGGCATTGGATTACGCCGACGAGTGAGGGCCAACCGATCGGCCAATCCATCGAACAGCGCTCCTTTCTCATCGCCGCGGCCGGCCAACAAACGGCCAAGGTCGACTGCGTCCGCTGCATCCAATGTGTCTTCAGCCCGTCGTTCCGAACGACCCAACGATCCTGATCGAGCCAACCGAGCGGCTCGTGCTTGTCGTCCCGCTAGTGCCACTCGTCCTGTTCGTGTTGATGATGATCGGGCCGAACGCCCTAGTGGAAACAGAACGACTCGGCGACCCGACGGCGACGCAAGACGTGTCCCGAGTCCGGACGCTTCAAGACCTGTCCCGAGTCCGGACGCGGTGCGTCGTCGGCCAGCGCCAACGGGAACACGCACACGACCTCGGCCGCTTCCAACCGATCCGGCGATTGGCAGGGAAACTGATGGAACTCGTCGGCGTAGTGAATCCTCGGATGAACGTCTTCGATCCGAAGTTACCCAGGAAAACCCAACTTCACCTGGGCTCGCTGATCAGTAGGCCGCTCGGAAGCCAAGTCTGACTAGTGCAGGGAAGCGTAAGTCTTTGCGTAGTGTTTTGACCTCAGTTGCCAGCACCAACGCGGAAAGTGCCACCAGGACATTACGCAATGATTTACGCGCACATGCACTAGGCCGTTGAGCCTCTCCGGTTTCAAGCGTGTTGGCTCACTCGATCGTAAGGATTATGGGTATTTGCGACGTTTGCGTTGAGGTCTTTGCTTCCACCAAGATCGGATAGTTGCCGGCCTTGAGTGTCAACGTTGAACTGAGCCAAATGGACGATGTCCCCGCGCTGGGATTTTGTTGGAATCCAACCCATACGTTCTCAGGCACATCGAGCACTCGCAACGTAGCCGAACCAGCAAAATTCGAGAGTGGTATAACAATGGCGGTGAGCGTAACCGTGCCTCCGGTCTTGAGCTTTTTTCCATCGCTGGTAACCGTCAACGCGAATCCGCCGCTGCCCGATGGGATCGTCGTCGTGGTGGTTGAGGTGCTTGGCGGTGCTGCTCCCGACGATGAACCCGCACCAGCGGCCCCCGGGGTGAGCACCGTAAGGGTGTAGCTGACGAACTTGGTGATTGTTCCAGCAACGGCCATCACGCGCAGTTGGTACTCACCCGGCACCATCAGGCTTGCCGCGGTGAGGCGAACCTCGGAGCCACCAGTCGTGGGGTTTGGTGTGCCGGTTGCCGTAATGCCGTTCGGGAGATCTGCAAAAAAGAGATCGACCGGGCGAGGGACACCGCGAGGAAGCACTAATACCAACATCGGCGTCGACGAGCCCATATTTACCGACACGCGAGGCGACGGAATCTGCAGATCAAAATCGAACGTTGCGGTGGTAGCGATCGATGTTGTGGTCGCTTTTGACGTGGTGGTTGCCGTTGTTGTCGATGTCGTTATTGAGGCGGTTGTGGCGGTTGTGGCGGTTGTGGTGGTGACGGACGGAAGGGGTACGGCAATCGTTGCGGGTGTGGTCGTGGTTGCTGGCGCCACGACGGTTCCAAGCACCACACTTCGCCGTCTCACGGTGGATGTTGGAACGGTCGACTTTTTTACTGAGGCACTCTTTGTAGCTAGCTGTTTCACCGGCTTTTTCGCGGTCGCGTTGGTGATTGCTACAGTCCGCGTTACCGCGCCTGATTGACCAGGAAAGCCAAACATCTGCGCACTGAGCAGTACCAAGGCCGATGACGACAAACCAATGAGCCGAACAACTTGGCGTTTGTTGAACTGTTTCTTCATAGTTACCTTCAGGTACCTGTCGAGAACATACTATATGTCTACGTAATAAAAGTTATTCCAACACCAAATTGATGCCCGGGAATACCCGGCAAACTCACCAGAATCAACCCGACCACTCCGATGCCAAAAGCGGCCCCCAGCGAACAAAATGGAGGGATAAATGGTTGGTCCATGCCATGGATGGGCTCCAGTTAGTAATTGCTCGAATTGCGGCCATACGCACTGCACGCTGAACACTTCAACAGTACTGGCCCTGGGCAAAATCTCGGCGGATCAGCGGCAGGCTCGTTCCGAGACACGCTTGAACTCGGCCTGGCTGAGCGATCCGTGAGTGGAAATGCTGCCTCCGTGTTGAAATACTGCGTCTGTAGTTGGTCGCGCAGGCAACATTGGGACACGAGGTCACGTTGAAGCTAGGCAGTCAAGAAAGTAAGGGCTCCCGATCCGATTCGCCGTTACCTACAAAGCGGGCGTCTTAGGCATGGACTGCGTCGGCCTACGGTGAGCTGTGCAGAGTTTGGTTCCGGCCGACTAAACAAACGATGATGCCCACGCACCGAAGTGCGTGGGCATCATGACTTTTGGTTGCTCACCAAGGTGAGCGGGGACTTACTAGCTAGGAGTGCTTGTTCGAATCCGTGCCTTCGCCATCGGTTGGCGGGAAACCCGCAGTGCTAGTAGTCGTCCATGCCGCCGCCCATTGGGGCCGCGCCTTCTTTTTCAGGCTTGTCGACGATAACTGCCTCGGTGGTGAGGAACAGCGCCGCGATCGAAGCAGCATTCTGCAGGGCTGAGCGAGTTACCTTGCCAGCGTCGATAACGCCAGCCTTCACGAGGTCTTCGTACTCGCCAGTGGCAGCATTCAAACCTTCAGAAGCAACGGTAAGTGAACGTACCTTCTCGATAACTACGCCACCTTCAAGGCCAGCGTTGATAGCGATCTGCTTGAGTGGCTCCTCAACAGCCTTGGCCACAATGCGTGCGCCGGTAGCTTCGTCACCGGTAAGGGTGTCAGCAAGCGCCAAGATGGCCTTTTGGCTACGAAGCAAAGCAACGCCACCGCCAGGAACAACGCCCTCTTCAACGGCAGCCTTGGTGGTGGAGACAGCGTCTTCGATGCGGTGCTTCTTCTCTTTGAGTTCAACTTCAGTAGCTGCGCCCACCTTGATAACGGCAACGCCGCCCGACAACTTGGCAAGACGCTCCTGGAGCTTCTCACGGTCGTAATCGGAATCGGTGTTCTCGATCTCAGCCTTGATCTGGGCGATACGGCCCTTCACATCGTCTGCAGAACCGGCACCCTCAACAACGGTGGTCTCATCCTTGGTGATCACGATCTTGCGGGCACGGCCCAGAAGATCCATCGTGGCGTTCTCCAACTTCAGGCCAACTTCTTCAGCAATGACTGTGCCACCGGTGAGAATTGCCATGTCCTGAAGCATGGCCTTGCGGCGCTCGCCAAAGCCAGGTGCCTTCACGGCGACGCTCTTGAACGTGCCGCGGATCTTGTTCACAACCAAGGTTGCCAACGCTTCGCCTTCAACGTCTTCGGCGATGATCACCAAAGGCTTGCCAGACTGCATGACCTTCTCAAGGACTGGCAACATGTCACGAACGGCCGAGATCTTGCCGGCAACAAGGAGAATGTAAGGGTCCTCAAATGAGGCCTCCATACGCTCCATGTCGGTGGCGAAGTAGGGGGAGATGTAGCCCTTGTCGAAGCGCATACCTTCAACGAGGTCCATCTGCATGCCGAAGGTTTGTGACTCCTCAACGGTGATAACGCCGTCTTTGCCAACC
>JAYTWN010000073.1:0-5804 GCA_043743435.1 Acidimicrobiia bacterium | reverse complement strand
CATGCATGTCTTCAGTACGTGAACGGCTTGGAGATCTCAAATGCCTCGATTCGTGTTCGGTTCCAAACGACAGATCCTTCGAAGGTTTCGAGGCTATTGAACGACGGCGTTAAGGCTGGTCGACTTCGTCTGCGGGACGTCGAGGTTGGTTACAAGAGCCGCCGATACGTGCCGTATTGGGCTTGATGTGAAAACAACGACAAACAAATCGAAACTGGGAAACCCCAGCGTACCGGGAGTGCAGGCACCCCCGAAGGGGCCAAACCGGTCCGAAGTGCAAATGACCGCAAACAAATCAGGGCAGGAACCAGCGTGAGTATCGCTAACCAAGGGCAGTCTTCGAACCAGTTGGTTCAGAAGTTGTGGAACTTTTGCAATGTGCTTCGAGACGATGGTGTTTCGACCATTGAATACGTGGAACAGCTCACGTACCTGTTGTTTCTGAAGATGGCAGACGAGCGCATGCACGCTGGTCTGGGCGAGGTTGTGCCGCTCGGCCTTAACTGGCAGTCATTGCTCGATCGAGACGGCGACGAGTTGGAAGTTCACTACCGCCACGTTCTCGAATCTCTCGGCAAACAGCCCGGCACCCTCGGCACCGTGTACCGCAAGGCACAGAACCGAATACAGGACCCGGCCAAACTTCGGCGTCTCGTAGTGAATCTGATCAACGAGGAAACATGGACGTCTGTTGATGCCGATCTCAAGGGTGACGCATACGAAGGGCTGCTGCAGAAGGGTGCTGAGGACACGAAGTCTGGGGCAGGGCAGTACTTCACGCCACGGCCGTTGGTGCGGGCGATGTTGGCATGTTTGCAGCCCAAGCCTGGTGAAACGATTGCTGACCCGGCGTGTGGCACTGGCGGGTTCATGCTTGCTGCGCATGAGTGGATTGTGGAGCATCACATCGCCGAGATGGATGCTGATGACAAACGGTTCTTGCGTGATGAGACGGTCCATGGTTGGGAGATCGTTGATGGGACTGCTCGCCTTTGCGCCATGAATTTGTTGCTCCATGGAATAGGTACTCCGAGCGGCAAAAGTTTGGTCACGGTTGCTGATGCGCTACGGGCCGACCCCGGTGTTCGCGTTGATGTGATTGCCGCGAATCCGCCGTTCGGTCGGAAGTCTTCGATGACGATGGTCAACGAAGCAGGCGAGGCCGAGAAGGAAGATCTTGTCATCGTGCGGGATGATTTCTGGGCGTCGACTTCAAACAAGCAACTCAACTTTTTGCAGCACATCAAGACGATGCTGAAGATCGGCGGACGCGCTGCAGTGGTGTTGCCCGACAATGTGCTGTTCGAAGCGGGTGCTGGTGAAATCATTCGGCGACGCCTGTTGAGTGAATGTGATCTGCATACGATTCTGCGGTTGCCGACCGGCATCTTCTACGCCCAAGGCGTGAAGGCGAACGTGTTGTTTTTCGATCGGAAGGCGGCGGCAGCTGATCCGTGGACGAAAGCTACGTGGATATATGACCTACGAACGAATCTTCATTTCACGCTGAAGACGAAGACACTCCGTTTCGAGGACCTCGCCGACTTTGTCGATTCGTGCGGACCAAGTGATCGGAGCAAGCGGGTCGAGTCGGAACGCCTTCGTAAGTTCACCTACGAAGAGTTGATGGCTCGTGATAAAGCGAACCTGGACATCACCTGGCTTCGTGATGAATCACTCACCGATTCAAGCAACCTTCCTTCACCGGGTGTCCTTGCCGCAGAAATCGTCGAAGAACTAGAAGCCGCCCTCGCCCAATTCACCGAGCTAGCAGCAACACTTCCATTGAATCTGGAGAAGTAAATGATCGTATCGCCGTTGCGCACAGGCGCAATGCCTGACAGCAAGGAGCAGGGCTTGTGAACGCACCGGCAGCTCCAGCGATCACAGGTGTGGACGTTTGGTTTCACGAGTCGCTAAATCGTTTGGCACGAGGCACCGCTGCCGATCTGAATCCGTTCCTCCAGGAGCTCAAGCACGATGGGGTTTTGAACGGAACGCGAGCAACGGTTCGTGCTCACTTCGTCGCTCGTGACGGCAACGGTCGCCTCCAGACGACTGGGTTGGCTCAGTTTTTAGCTCAGCAGGTGATCGACTACTGCATTCCTCGAAATCGGATCGACGAAGCCAGCGCTCGCCTTCAAAGCACTGGTTCCGCCGACTTCTTTGTAAAACTGAACTCCGAGGCGAGAGCCCTCTTTACGACCTTGACCAAGAGCGGCGAAGGAGGAGAACTATTGATCTTTGTACTCCTCGAACGATTGCTCGGGATCCCACAGATTTTATGCAAAATGAATCTCAAAACCAGTTCGCAAATGCACGTCCACGGGGTCGACGGTATCCATGCACACGTACTAGAGGGGGGAAAGCTCGGTCTCTACTGGTGTGAGTCGAAGCTGTACGCTTCGTTCTCGAATGCTGTTGCCGAATGCATGAAGAGCATCGCACCTTTCTTGAACGATAAGGGCGACGGTGCGTCGCAACGTGACCTTCAACTTGTTCGTGACTATGCAAACCTTGGCGATCCGACAATCGATGATCTAATTATCCGACTCATAACCAACGATCCATCGGTTCCGAATCTTGTCGAAGTTCGCGGCGCCAGTCTTATCGGATTTGACTTGGCTAACTACCCCGATTTGGCCGACCCGTTACGTCGGGCGGACGTGATCGCAAGCCTGGGCACCTGGACCGACACCGTAGGGAAGAGGGTCACGGCGGAGGGTCTAGAGTCATTTCACATTGACGTGTTTTGTGTTCCTGTCGAATCGGTACAGGAGTTTCGGGACGCGTTGCAGCTGGAGCTTAAAAGGTAGATGCGCGACTTCTTTGGCGAACTGAACGCATCCGCTCTTTTCAAGTCGCAGTACACCGCTGTCGTGCGCCGCTCGCTTGCCCTTGAATTTCCGGCTGCCACCATCGCTGGCGACGTCGAACTTGACCAACCCGATTGGCCGTATCTTCTGCGTCTGGCTAGTGGCCTCGCTCTTGTTGAAGTGGAACGAGCACAGGAGGCCGCTCTCCGAATCGCTCAAGCGTGCCTTGAAATATCAGCGAACGCTGATCTCAGCCAGGTCGCCGTTGTGTTGTTGGAACGGCTTGGAAACCAACCGGCGATTACCCTCGCTCAAAACCGTCAGCTCATAGGGGACAAGAACTATTCGAGCGACCCGCTCGACATGGACACTATTCGACGGAGACTGGAACTGGGTATCCCCTTAGCTGGCTCACCGACGATCGCCGGAAATGAGTTTCAGCGGCGATTCTGGACAGCAGTCTCGGAGTCCCGCCGGGTAAGTATTTCAGCACCGACTTCAGCCGGGAAGTCGTTCATCGTACGCAGCTGGTTCAACGAAGTCGTCTCCGCCTCGGACACAGTTCGAGCGATCTATGTCGTACCCACCCGTGCTCTAATCGACGAAGTCGTCCGAGACCTGCAGGACGCGCTGCCCGCAGATGTCGGCCTTTACTGTTTTCCGTGGGACCCTGAGATCGGCAGCCGACCGAAACAAGTACACGTCCTTACGCAAGAACGTTTGCAGATCTTGCTATCGATGAATGATGCAACGGTTGATTTGCTGTTCGTGGACGAGGCGCAGAAAGTTGCCGATCGCTCACGAGGAGTAATCCTGCAGTTTGTCGTCGAGGAGGTCCAACGCAGGTTCCCGGAATGCCAAGTCGTGTACGCAAGCCCCATGATCTCAAATCCGCAAGATGTGGTGGTCGAGGGCGGTTCATTACCCCGGAGTTTCGTTACTGAAACAGTCACGGTTATCCAAAACCTACTTTGGGCAAACCAGGTCAAAGGCAAACCGAAACGTTGGGAATTGCAGGCCGTTTCTCGCGACAACACCATTAATCTCGGGCAGTTTGACCTTTCAGCGCGACCATCTCCGGACGGTAAGCGGCTGCCGTACGTTGCGGTCGCGCTCGGAGGTTCAGCACAGAGCAACCTCGTCTACGTGAACGGACAAGCCGACGCCGAGAGGGTCGCTCTTCAGATTGCGGAGGCACTGGGGGAAAAGGAACCTGTCGACCCGAGCGCCGAACTAGCTGCACTGGCGCAACTTGCACGTGATGTGGTGCATCCGGAGTACGGGCTTGTCGGAGTAGTCGGACGGAAAGTCGCCTTCCACTACGGGAACATGCCGTTAATCCTTCGTTGTGAAATCGAGCGACTTTTTCGGGAGGGTCACCTTCGGTTCCTGGTATGCACGTCGACCCTTGTGGAGGGAGTGAATCTTCCTTGCAGAAACATCTTTCTGAGGGGACCGAAACGTGGCAAGGGAAACCCAATGTCCGAAGCAGATTTTTGGAATCTCGCTGGACGGGCTGGGCGGTGGGGTAAAGAGTTCCAAGGAAATATCGTATGCGTGGATACGAATAACAAAAGTCAGTGGCCAGCTCCCCCACGGCAACGTGAACGGTACGCTGTCGTCAAAGCCATGCGCGGCCAACTTGTCGACCCAGCGAAACTGCTCGCTTACATAAGAGGTAATACTTCGTTGACGGGCCGAGAGCTTGCAGATCTGGAGTACGCATTCAGCTATCTTTCGTCTCATTTGCTCGCAGGTCGTGATCTCGAAGGATTAGCCGTTTGCTCGGACCTGCCAGATGACGTGCGGCTCGAACTGACCAACGCAATTCGATTGGCCCTTGAAGATTTTCGCCTTCCGGCGTCACTGGTTGGACGAAATCTCGGTATCAGCCCGATATCGATGCAGCGCCTCCTGAACTTCTTTGAGTCGACTCCGGTCAAGTCGACGCTGCTCGTCGTTCCTCCAGAGAGCGCTGACGCGATCGATAGCTACACAATGGTTCTCGGCACGATCTCAAGATTTCTCACCCCGGAGTTTGGCAGTGAGGGACGGAGGCTCATGTTGGCGATGCTGCTGGTCAATTGGATGCGCGGATGGCCCCTTCGCCGGATAATCGAAAGTCGAATTTCGTACAAGAACTCAAAGAACCAGGCGTTCAGTCTTCCTGCCCTGTTACGTGAGTGTATGGGCGACGTAGAACAGTTCGGACGTTTTCTAGGCCCGAAGTACCTCACTTGCTACATTGATGTGTTGCAGTTCCATATGGTCGAGATCGGAAGGGAAGCTGATTTGATCGACGTGCCGAACGTCGGAATGCTCCTTGAACTTGGAGTCTCCCGGTCAACCGAACTGGCCCTTCTGGCGATAGGGCTTTCACGGACCGCCGCCGTGGCCCTCTCGCAGTTCATCGTTGCCGACGATCTGGATAGGGCTGGATGTTTGGCCTGGCTCAGATCTCGGGACCTGGGCCCTTTGAGCCTTCCACCCGGCGTCGAAGCGGAGATTCGTCTATTGCTAACTCGATACGAGCGGTAGTTCGGCGCTCGGGTTTTCCCACCTACGTGGCGATATCGCGTGTCCGAAAACCGCTACCGAAAACATGGTTTTGTGATGACACGCCCTAAATGCGCCCTACGGGCCTCGGCTCCGCAGGTCACACCATCTGTGACCTGCGGAAACACATTCAAAACAACGTGGAGGTGGGGGGAATCGAACCCGCACCTGTGGATTTGCTTCAGTGCTGGTGAGAGGCTATTTCACCTGCTCAGGGTATGTTTTGTAGTTTACCGCTCGCTACCTTTCGAGACCGCTGATGGCCGGAAAAGTGTGTCATTTCTGTGTCAGTGTGTCAGCGTTGTGTCAGTTAAGCGCTCTTATCAAGGCAAATTTGACGAACGCTAACTGTGGCCTTCAGAGGATGTTTGCGTTTGCGATGACTGCTTCGACGCAGCGCGAAAAGTTGGGTGTGGTGGTTGGGTTCCAGGC
>JAYTWN010000072.1:0-19025 GCA_043743435.1 Acidimicrobiia bacterium | reverse complement strand
TACACCTTCATCGTCGCTCCTGATGCCAACAAGATCGAGATTCGCCAGGCTGTCGAAGCCATCTTCTCCGTCAAGGTGAAGAACGTGAATACCTTGATCCGCGCTGGCAAAAAGATGCGCAACCGCAAGACCGGCGGGTCCGGTACCCGTCCCGACCAGAAGCGGGCCATCGTTACCCTTGCCGGTGACGATCGCATCCCGTTGTTCGAGAGCTGATCCACCATGGGAATTCGTAAGCGCAAACCAACTAGCGCCGGCCGCCGTTTTCAATCGGTGTCCGACTTCGCTGAACTCACCACCTCAACGCCAGAGAAGTCCCTTCTCGCCCCGTTGCACAAATCCGGTGGACGCAACGTCTACGGTCGCAAAACCTCCCGTCACCGCGGTGGCGGACACAAGCGTCAATACCGCATCATCGACTTCAAACGCAACAAAGATGGCGTTCCCGCAACCGTTGCCACCATCGAATACGATCCAAACCGCACCTGCCGTATTGCCTTGTTGCACTACGCAGACGGTGAAAAGCGTTACATCCTGGCCCCGGCCCGGCTCAACGTTGGCGACGTAATCGGTTCGGGCCAAGGCTCTGATATCAAGGCTGGAAACGCTCTTCCATTGCGTTACATCCCTGTTGGAACAACCGTCCACAATGTGGAACTCAAGCCTGGCGGCGGCGGCAAGATGGGCCGATCTGCTGGCAACAGCATTCAGCTCGTAGCCAAGGAAGGCGACTATGCCACCCTTCGTTTGCCATCCACCGAAATGCGCCGAGTACCGATCGACTGCCGGGCAACCGTCGGCGAAGTGGGCAACTCCGAGCACGGACTGATCTCGATCGGCAAAGCCGGCCGTAACCGTTGGAAGGGCAAGCGCCCACAGACTCGTGGCGTTGCCATGAACCCTGTAGACCACCCACACGGTGGTGGCGAAGGTAAAACTTCTGGTGGTCGTCACCCTGTATCTCCTTGGGGTAAGCCAGAAGGCCGTACCCGCAGTAAGAAAAAAGAATCGCAAAAACTCATTGTCCGTCGCCGTCGCAGCCGCGGCAGCCGTCGATAAGCGAAGGAATCAAGCACTATGCCTCGCAGCCTGAAGAAGGGCCCGTTCGTCGACGACCACCTGTTGAAGAAGGTCGACGAACTCAACGCCAAGAACGAAAAGCGTGTGATCAAGACCTGGTCTCGCCGCTCAACAATTATCCCCGACATGGTCGGCCACACCCTGGCTGTCCACGACGGTCGCAAGCACGTACCGGTGTACATCTCCGAGTCAATGGTTGGGCACAAGCTCGGCGAATTCGCTCTAACTCGTACATTTAAGTTCCATGCTGGCCAAGAGCGCTCAGGGAGGCGCTAAGTCATGCCCGGTCCTAAACTCAACGAATCACCGGTTCGCGCTCGTCGCACCGGTGCCCGAGGTCCAGCTGGTCAACCAGTTCGTTCCACGGCCAAATACATTCGAATCTCGGCCTACAAGGTTCGCGTCGTTCTCGACTTGATCCGCGGCCATGATGTCGCCGAAGCCGCCAACATTCTGCGCTTCTGCGAACGTGATGCAGCTACCACCATTGGTAAGGTGCTCCGCTCAGCCGTGGCTAACGCCGGCAACAACGACGACATCCCGGCTGAAGAGCTGTATGTGTCGGCCTGTTACGCCGACGAGGGACCAACGATCAAGCGCTTCATCCCCCGTGCTCGTGGACGCACCGGAGCAATCCGCAAGCGCACCTCGCACATCACCGTCGTGGTGAGCCGTCTCCCAGACTCGCTGCTAGCCCAAGCCCGTGTGGCAGGAGCTTCGGCTGCTGAGAACCGATCTCGTCGTACCGCAGGTGCTCGCGCCGCCGCCGAAACTTCGGTTGCCGATGCTCGCCGGGAAGCTTCGGGAACGTCTGAAGTTGTAGCAGGAGCAACGTTGGCCGAGGTGGCTGATGTTGTTGAAGTTGAAGCGGTTTCCGTTGAGGCCGCTGAAGTAGCAGCTGTAACAACCGAAACAACTGAAACAACTGAATTAGCAGTTGAAACAACTGAATTAGCAGCTGTTGAAACAGTCGTGAGTGGTACCGCCGAAGTTGGCGAAGCTGTAAACGCCGATGCCCCGAACAAGATCGAAGAGTAGCGAGTACTTATGGGTCAGAAAGTCAATCCTTACGGCTTCCGCCTCGGTATCACCACCGACTGGAAGTCACGCTGGTTCAGCGACAAGGAATACACGCAGTACCTCATCGAGGATTTTAAGGTTCGCAAGTTCCTTATGACCGAGCTTGAGCGTGCTGCGGTAAGCCGAGTTGAAATCGAGCGAACCCGTGACCGTCTGCGTGTAGACGTCCACACCGCCCGGCCGGGCATCGTGATCGGCCGTAAAGGTGCAGAATCGCAGCGGCTAACTGCCGGTCTGCAAAAGATCACGAACAATCCGAAGGTTCAGCTCAACATTGTGGAAATCAAGCAGCCAGAACTTGACGCTGCTTTGATCGCACAAGGTGTTGGCGATCAGCTCGCTGGTCGAGTTAGCTTCCGCCGTGCCATGAAGCGTGCCGTGCAGACAGCCCAAAAGGCTGGCGCAATCGGTATCAAGGTGCAGTGTTCGGGTCGTCTCGGTGGCGCAGAAATGAGTCGCTCCGAGTGGTACCGCGAAGGCCGAGTGCCTTTGCATACCCTCCGTGCCAATATCGACTACGGATTCCGCGAGGCCAAAACAACCTACGGTCGCATTGGTGTGAAGGTTTGGATCTACAAAGGCGACGTTTTGCCCTACAAGGCGTCGGTCGACGAGAAGTCACTTCGTGAAGCAGCCATGGCTGTTGGCGACATCGACGGAGCCCCAAAGGCCCCACGTCGTGTCATCAGTGCCGGTGGCGGACGTCGCAAGCCAGAGCAGGGCGATGTTGGAGCCGTAGTTGACGAGTCAACTGGGGTCATCGTTACACCACTGTTGGGCGAGGCCGATCCTGATCTTGAGCGTCGTTTGAACGAAGCAGAAGATCTCGAGCGTCGTGCCCGTCAAGCCGCTGGCGACACCCCCCACTTTCGATCGGGAGATGAGTAATCATGTTGATGCCCCGTCGTGTGAAACATCGTAAGCAACAACGTGGACGGATGACTGGTATTGCCAAGGGCGGGACCGATCTGAACTTCGGCGATTACGGCATTCAAGCGCTCGAGCCGGCATGGGTGACCGCCCGCCAGATCGAAGCAGCTCGTATTGCGATGACCCGTCGCGTAAAGCGTGGCGGCAAGATCTGGATCCGCGTGTTCCCAGACAAGCCAGTAACCGAGAAGCCAGCCGAAACCCGTATGGGATCGGGTAAAGGTAATCCGGAGCGTTGGGTTGCTGTGGTGAAACCGGGTCGAGTGATGTTCGAAATGAGTGGCGTTTCCGAGGAACTTGCTCGAGAAGCCCTCAACCTGGCAATCCAAAAGCTTCCAATGCGGGCACGGATTGTTACGAAAGACGAGAGCCTCTAATGACGAAACGAATCTCCACCTTCACTGATTTGAGCCCAACCGAGCTGGTAGCCAAGCTGGCTGAAACCAAGACGGAACTCTTCAATTTGCGTTTCCAGTTAGCCACCGGTCAACTCGACAACAACGCACGCATCCGCACCCTCCGCAAGGACGTAGCCCGTATCAACATGGTGCTTCGTTCCCAAGAGATCGCCGCCGCCGAGGCTCTTGCTTCGGCCGGGAAGTGAGCCCCATGAGCGAAATCGAAACCACAGAAGCAGCAGAAGCTCGTCCGAATCCACGCAAGGTTCGTGAGGGCATCGTGTCCAGCGCCTCGATGAACAAAACAATCGTGGTAACGGTTATTGAGAAGGTTCGTCACGAGCGCTACTCAAAGACCATTCAGCGCACGCAGCGTCTCCACGCTCACGACGAAATCAACGACGCAAAGGTCGGCGATCGAGTTCGTTTGCAGGAAACCCGTCCGCTTTCAAAGACGAAGCGTTGGCGCCTCGTTGAAATCTTGGAGCGTGCACGATGATTCAGACCGAAACCCGACTCCGCATTGCCGACAACACCGGCGCCAAAGAAATCTTGGTTATCAAGGTTCTTGGCGGCACCCGTCGTCGCTATGCAGGTATTGGCGATGTCATCATCGCAGCAGTGAAGGACGCCATTCCTGGTGGCAGCGTAAAGAAGGGCGACGTAGTCCGCTGCGTGGTCGTTCGCACTCGCAAAGAACGTCGCCGTAAGGATGGCAGCTACATCCGTTTCGACGAAAATGCCGCCGTTGTGATCAACGACAAACTCGAGCCACGCGGTACACGTATCTTTGGCCCGGTTGGTCGTGAACTGCGCGACAAGAAGTTCATGCGTATCGTCTCCCTCGCACCTGAGGTGATCTGATATGTCAGGACTCAAAGTCAAGAAGGGCGACACAGTCGTTGTTCTGTCCGGTAAGGACAAGGGCAAAACTGGTCTCGTAACCCTCGCTCTCCCCCGGGAGAACAAAGTTGTTGTCGAAGGCGTCAACGTAGCAAAGCGTCACCGCAAAGCTACGAAAGCCGGAGAAAACGGCGCCATCGTCGAAACCCCCATGCCGCTTGACGCCTCAAACGTTGCGGTGATGGGAACCGACGGCAAGCCAACCCGCATCGGGTACGCCATAGCCGCAGACGGTACCAAGTCTCGTGTTTCTAAGCGCTCAGGAGGTGCTATCTAATGTCAACAACAACAGCACCGGCCCCGAGTCCACGCTTGAAGGTCAAATACAACGGCGAGCTCCGTGACCAGCTCAAGACCAGCCTTGGTCTTGGCAACATCATGGAAGTTCCCCGTCTAGAGAAGATTGTTATCAACTCAGGCGTAGGCCGGGCAACTGCTCAGCCATCACTTCTTGAAGGCGCAATCGCCGACCTCACCCGCATCTCCGGCCAAAAGCCAACAGTCGCCAAGGCTACCAAGTCCATTGCAGGCTTCAAGCTGCGTGAAGGACAGGCCATCGGCGCCAAGGTCACCCTTCGTGGAGATCGCATGTGGGAGTTTTTCGACCGTTTAATTTCTGTCGCTATCCCTCGTATCCGTGACTTTCGTGGCCTCAACCCCAAGTCATTCGACGGTCGCGGCAACTACACCTTTGGTGTAACCGAACAGTTGATCTTCCCGGAGATTGACTACGACAAGATCGACACGGCTCGTGGATTCGATGTAACCATCGTGACTACGGCCCGTTCCAACGCTGAAGGCCGCGCTCTGCTTGACGCCTTCGGTTTCCCGTTCAAGCGTGAGGGACAGAGCTGAGATGGCCAAGAAAGCACTCGTCGAGAAGGCAAATAAGAAGCCAAAGTTCAAGGTTCGGGGTTATACCCGGTGCCAGCGCTGTGGTCGTCCTCGCTCGGTATTCAAGAAATTCGGCCTGTGCCGGGTTTGCCTTCGTGAAATGGCACATGCGGGCGAAGTGCCTGGCGTGACCAAGGCCAGCTGGTAAAGGAGGGTTGACGAAATGACAATGACCGATCCCATCGCCGACATGCTCACTCGTTTGCGTAATGCCAATGTGGCCATGCACGACGTAGTCAAGATGCCCGCATCAAAGCTCAAGATTGCTTTGGCTAAAATCCTCGTAGCCGAGGGTTACATCGGAGAGTTTTCCGTGGAGGCCAATGAAGGCAAGCCTGGAGCCACACTTCTCGTCACGATGAAGTACTCGGAGGCTCGTGTGCGCACGATCACCGGTATTCAACGTGTGTCCAAGCCAGGTTTGCGTGTTTACACCCAAGCCGATCGCCTCCCCCGAGTTCTCGGCGGTATGGGCGTGGCTGTTCTGTCCACTTCTGTGGGCTTGCTCACTGACGCAGAAGCGCGCAAGCGCCGTGTCGGTGGCGAAGTCCTCTGTTATGTCTGGTGAGGTGAGACATGTCCCGTATCGGTAAAGCCCCAATTGCTATTCCTGCAGGCGTTTCCGTCTCTGTAGCCGACCGAATGGTTTCCGTCACCGGTGCTAAAGGCACCCTGGCACGAGTCATCCCCGGCTCGATCACCATCATTGAAGAAGCTGGTTCCTTGCTGGTCGAGCGTCCGAACGACGAACGAGCTTCCAAGGCACTCCATGGCCTAACCCGTACCCTCGTTGCCAATATGGTGATTGGTGTATCCACGGGCTTCACCAAGGAACTTGAAATCCTTGGTGTTGGTTATCGTGCAACCGCTCAGGGGGCAACAAAGCTTGAGCTAGCACTTGGTTTCAGCCATCCGGTCTTCGTCGAAGCCCCAGCCGGCATTGAGTTCGAAGTACCAGCACCAACACGCATCATCATTAAGGGCATCGACAAGGAAGCGGTCGGCCAGGTTGCCGCCAACATCCGTAAGATCCGCAAGCCTGAGCCTTACAAGGGCAAGGGTGTCCGTTACCTCGGCGAGGTCGTTCGCCGCAAGGCCGGCAAAGCCGCCAAGAAGTAAGCGAGCAAACGACTATGCCTACAGCAACCCAAAAGAAGCAAGCCGGACGCGTTCGGCGTCACGGCCGTGTTCGCAAGAAGGTGCAGGGAACAACTGCACGTCCACGTTTGGCCGTTTTCCGTTCGAACTCCCACATCACCGCTCAGATCATCGACGATGCAACCGGCCGCACCCTCGCCGCAGCATCGTCGACCGAGAAAGCGTTCAACGGCGCGACCGGCAACGTCGTCACCGCCACCTCAGTCGGAACGCTCGTTGCTGAGCGCGCCAAGGCTGCCGGTATCGCTACGGTCGTATTCGACCGCGGTGGTTACATCTATCACGGCCGTGTCGCTGCGGTCGCCGAAGCTGCCCGTGCAGCAGGACTGGACTTCTGATCATGGCTGGTGAACGCGATAACAATCGTGGTGAGCAGACGAACCGCACCGGGGATCCAAACCTCGAAGAGCGTGTTATTCATATCAACCGTGTTGCCAAGGTAGTCAAGGGTGGTCGGCGCTTTAGCTTCACCGCACTCGTCGTTGTTGGCGACGGTAAAGGACGAGTTGGCCTCGGCTACGGCAAGGCAAAGGAAGTTCCTGCAGCAATTGCCAAGGGCGTTGAAGAGGCCAAGAAGACCATGTTTACCGTGGCTCTTGCTGGTTCGACCATCACCCATCCAATCATTGGTGAGAAGGGCGCAGGACGCGTAATGCTGAAGCCTGCAGCTCCTGGTACCGGTGTAGTTGCTGGCGGCGCCGCCCGAATCATTCTGGAAGCCGCTGGCGTACACGATGTTTTGGCCAAGTCGCTCGGTTCCTCTAACGGTATCAACGTTGCCCAGGCCACCATCCAGGGTCTCAAAACTCTTCGGTCACCTGACCAGGTCGCCGCCCTTCGCGGAAAGACCCCAGAAGAAGTAACCCCCGCCGGCGTACTGCGTGCTTACAAGGAATCGCAGCGTTTGGCCAAGCTCGGAGCGGAGGCCCACTAATGCCGCTGAAAATTACTCAAATTAAGTCGGGCATCGGCACCAAGCCGGCGCACCGTGGCACGCTTCGTGCACTTGGCCTTGGGCGGATAGGTAACTCCAATCTGCTCCCAGACCGTCCAGAAATCCGTGGCATGATCCACCGGGTTCCCTTCCTCGTAACGGTCGAAGAAGTTCCTGGCGACAATCCGCCGCAGAAGTATCCCCGTAACCAGGCAGCGCGCCAGGATAAGGATAAGTCATGACCATCAAACTGCATGATCTGAAGCCTGCCGAAGGCTCAACGCACCGCAAGATGCGTGTTGCTCGTGGTACCGGTGGTAAGGGTGGAAAGACTGCCGGTCGTGGTACCAAGGGTCAGAAGGCACGTCGAAACGTAAAACCCGGTATGGAGGGTGGCCAGACGCCGCTTCACCGCCGTATGCCGAAGCTTCGTGGTTTCACCAACCCTTTCCGTGTTGAGTATCTCGTGGTCAATCTCGACGTTCTCCAGGGTCTGATTGATGGTGGACACACCGAGATCAATCCAGAGACGCTGCGGGAGGCTGGCCTCATTCATAAGCACGGTATGGTTAAAATTCTTGGTCGTGGCGCTTTGAGTGGCAAAGCAACCGTGAAGGCGCACGCACTCTCGGAGACGGCGTCCGCCGCAATCACCGCCGCTGGCGGTAGCGTTGAGATCTTGCCCCCACCGTTCGGTGTTCGTCCGGCAGCTTCGGGCAATCAGTTCACCAACCGCTAGTCGCTTCGTCCGTGTTGCTCGTTCCTGAGCCCCGGGCGTACACAACAACTATTTCGGTGGACCGCCGGTGACCCCTCTCGTTTGAGGTCGTCCCGGCGGTTTCGCCATGGAAGGACCCGCAGTGTCAACCCTCAAGAACTTTCTCAAGGTCTCTGATCTTCGTAACAAGGTGTTTTTCACCCTGTTTGTTATCGCCTTGTACCGAATCGGCACCCACGTACCTGTGCCCGGTATCGATACCGACCAGCTCAGACTGCTCAAGCAGAACGCTAATGGCAATGGCGTCCTCGGATTCTTGAACTTGTTCTCGGGTGGAGCCCTTACTCAGTTTTCGGTGTTCCTTCTCGGCATCATGCCGTACATCACCGCCTCGATCATCATGCAGCTCTTGACGGTTGTCATCCCACGGCTCGAGCAGTGGTCAAAAGACGGCGCAACTGGTCAGAAAAAGATCACCCAATGGACTCGCTACTTGACTATGGGCCTAGCGCTGATGCAGGCGACTGGCTACATGTTCGTGTTCAAGAACGGCGGCTCGGGTATCTTCCGACGGAACTCCGACGGCACGGCAGCCTTTGACCTGTATCCGGGTGGCCGCTGGAATATCGGTCGAGTGACTCTTGGGGTCATGGCCATCATGGCTGGTACGGCTCTGGTTATGTGGATGGGCGAGCTCATCAGTCAGCGTGGAATTGGACAAGGTATGTCGATCCTGATTTTTGCCAACGTAGTCTCTCGCTTGCCGTACGAGGGAAGTCGGGTGTTTCACGAGAAGGGCCTTCTGATTTTCTTGGTCGTGCTCGCCATCATTTTGTTCATGATCGTGGCCATCATCATCGTTGAGAATGGACAACGACGTATCCCTGTTCAGTTTGCCAAGCGGATGGTTGGGCGCCGAATGTTTGGTGGTCAGTCGACCTATATTCCGTTGAAGGTCAACCAAGCCGGAGTTGTGCCGATCATTTTCGCCAGCTCCATTTTGAACTTCCCGGTGTTGCTATCCTCAGTGCTTCCAACTGCGGTTCGGAATTTCGTTGACAAGTACCTTGTTCGTGCTGACTCGCTCGTGTACGTGCTGATTTACGGTATTTTGATCGTCTTCTTCGCCTACTTTTACACCGCCATCACCTTTGACCCAGTTCAGCAGGCAGACCAGTTGCGTAAGCAGGGTGGATTCATTCCAGGTGTTCGCCCGGGGCCTCCGACAGAGCGGTTCTTGCAGTTCATCCTGAGCCGCATCACGCTTCCTGGCGCGCTTTTCATTGCCGCTATCGCCTTGGTCCCGTCACTGTTCATCGTGGCGTTCAAGATTTCTAACTTTGGCTTCGCTGGAACTTCGATTTTGATTGCCGTCGGTGTCGCGCTGGAAACCATGAAGCAGATCGACTCGCAGATGACAATGCGCAACTACGAAGGTTTCTTGATCAACAACAAAACGGTCGCGAAGTCGGCTCGCTAGTCGTTCTTAACCGGTATCGGGTTCTCCGTGTCACGTGGTGTACGCCTCGTTCTTTTAGGTAAGCAGGGTGCTGGCAAAGGAACCCAGTGCGTTCAGTTGGCGCGCCACTTTGTTGTGCCGCACATCTCGACGGGGGACATCTTCCGTGCGGCGATGAAAGCCGGGACGCCGATGGGGATACTGGCGAGAGGGTTCGTCGATCAAGGTCAACTTGTCCCCGACGAGATCGTTATCGGCATTGTTGCGGAACGGCTCTCGGAGCGCGACGCTCGAAATCGTGGTTTCGTCCTCGATGGGTTTCCTCGAACTACTCACCAGGCCGAAGCGCTAGGCAAGCTGCTCCTTCCGCTCAACTTAGATGCCGTTATCGACCTTGAAGTGGCGACGGAACTCGTTTTGGCTCGGTTAGCTTCGCGTCGAGTTTGTTCCTCCTGCGGATCGAACTATTCGGTGCAAAAACCGCCCGCTCATGGTTGGCGGTGTGACCATTGCGGTGGCGAAGTTATTCAACGGGCCGATGACTCAGAGGATGCAATCAAGGTTCGCCTTGAACACTACGAACGCCAAACTAAGCCTCTTATTGACTGGTACTCCGAGCGTGACTTGCTTGAAACTATCGACGGTTCTGAACCAATGGATACCGTGTTTGGCCAAGCGGTGGCAATTGTTGAGCGACGCCAAGATGCACTTAAGTGACTCCTCAGAATTCTTCCGATCAAGCACTCATAAGTTCCGGTCCTGACTGGTGGGTCTTTCCCGCAGTGCGAAAAGCCATAACGTTGCGTTTTCTGCTGGTGCGAAGACGCGCTAGTATTTCCGTCGGCCTTGAGCCGCATGTGCACGCTTTCGGTCCAAAGCGTAACGCACACCCTTCGCTGTAAGGAGGACCACCTGCCAAAGCCAAAGGAAGATGCGATTGTCTTGGAGGGAACGGTTGTTGAACCGTTGCCCAACGCGATGTTTCGTGTCGAACTCGAAAATGGCCACAAAGTACTGGCGCACATATCTGGAAAGATGCGTATGCACTACATCCGGATTTTGCCTGGCGACCGCGTGCAAGTGGAGCTAACCCCGTACGACCTCACCCGGGGTCGGATTACCTATCGATACAAGTAACGAGAAATACGTGAATTTTCCAAAGGAAAGCCGCTGATGAAAGTCCGGCCGAGCGTCAAAGCCATCTGTGAAAAGTGCAAAGTCATCCGCCGTCATGGCCGCGTGATGGTTATTTGCACCAATCCACGACACAAGCAACGGCAGGGCTGATCATGGCACGTCTGTCCGGTGTTGATATTCCGCGTGAGAAGCGCGTAGAAATCAGCCTTACCTATATCTTCGGCATCGGTCGCCCGACTGCTCAAAAGATCCTCGATTCCGCTGGAATTGACCGCAATACCCGTGTTCGTGATCTCACCGAAGATGAAGTCAACAAGCTTCGTGTGTATATCGATCAGAACCTCAAGGTTGAAGGTGACCTCCGCCGCGAGGTGTCGCAAGACATCAAGCGCAAGATGGAGATCGGCTCGTACCAGGGCATCCGCCACCGTCGTGGCCTCCCGGTTCGTGGTCAGCGCACGCATACCAACGCTCGTACACGTAAGGGTCCAAAGAAGACCGTTGCCGGTAAGAAGAAGACCCCGAGGAAGTAATCGATCATGGCAAAACCAAAGCCGGGCGGACGTCGCCCCCGAAAGCGCGAGCGCAAGAATGTTGTGGCCGGAGTGGCCCACATCAAGAGCTCGTTCAACAACACGATCATTTCCATCGCCGACGCACAGGGCAATGTTCTTGCCTGGGCCTCGTCGGGCAACGTGGGCTTCAAGGGCAGCCGCAAAAGCACGCCTTTCGCTGCACAGCTCGCCGCCGAAGCCTGCGCCCGTCGTGCCATGGAGCACGGCCTGCGCCGTATCGAAGTTCTCGTCAAGGGCCCGGGTTCGGGTCGTGACACCGCTGTTCGTTCCTTGCAAAACGTGGGCCTCGAAGTGACTGCCATCAAAGATGTCACCCCGGTTCCCCACAACGGTTGTCGCCCGTCTAAGCGTCGGAGGGTGTAGTCATGGCTCGTTATACAGGCCCGGTTTGCCGTTTGTGCCGCCGCGAAAAAATGAAGTTGTTCCTCAAGGGCCCCAAATGCGATTCGGTCAAGTGCCCAATCGAAAAGCGCCCTTACCCACCAGGTGAGCACGGTCGTGGCCGTGTTCGTGAATCGGAATACATGCTCCAGCTTCGCGAGAAGCAGAAGGCCCGCCGTATCTACGGTGTGCTGGAGAAGCAGTTCCGTAACATGTTCGCCGAGGCTGACCGTCAGCAGGGAGTAACCGGCGAAAACCTGTTACGCATGCTCGAGCAACGTCTTGACAACGTGGCCTTTCGTGCGGGTTGGGGTTCCAGCCGTTCGCAGTCACGTCAGCTTGTTCGCCACGGTCACGTGAACGTCAACGGCAAGCGCCTTGACATTCCGAGCTACCAGGTCCGCAAGGGCGACGTTGTGGAACTCCGCACGAAGGCTCACGCTTTCATTGTGGTTCAGCACAACATCGATACCCTCGACCGTGCCACGCCGGCATGGCTTGAGAAGAACAACGAGGGCCGCTCGGTCACCGTTCGCGATCTTCCGTTGCGTGAGCACATCGACATCCCAGTGCGCGAAGCACTGATCGTCGAGCTCTACAACAAGTAAGTCCACTGATGGCGTAGGAGCCGGTCTTCGTTGATCGGCTGCCTGCACGCTCCAACTCCCCGAAGAGGAATTTCCGTATGCTGATTATTCAACGGCCATCAGTAGAAGCCGTAGGCGAGCCCGAGGGCAACCGCCAACGTTTCACCGTTTCCCCCCTTGAGCCAGGTTTTGGCTACACACTCGGCGCCGTTTTGCGTCGCACGCTGCTTTCATCGATCCCGGGCGCTGCTATCACGCAGGTTCGCTTTGATGATTCGCTGCACGAGTTTGCAACCATCGCTGGCGTCAAAGAAGACGTTACCGACATCATTTTGAACTTGAAAGATCTGGTTCTGAGCATTGAAGGCGATGAAGCAGTGCAGCTTCGCCTCGATGTTCGTGGTCCCGCCACCGCCACGGCAGCCGATATTGCGCTGCCGACCGGTGTTGAGATCATGAACCCTGAGCTGGTTATCGGCACGATTAATGCCAAAGGCCGTCTTGCTCTCGACGTCACTGTTGAGCGTGGGCGTGGCTACGTTTCGGCCGACCGTAACAAGAAGTCCTCGGTCATTGGGGTTATCCCGATTGACTCGATTTTTTCGCCGGTTCGTCGTGTGGCTTTCTCGGTTGAACCAACTCGTGTTGAGCAGTCAACGAACTTTGACAAGCTCACCCTTGACATCGAGACCGATGGTTCGATCCTTCCTGCTGACGCACTTGCTTCAGCTGGCGACACCCTTCGTACCTTGTTCACCCTGGTAGCCGACATGAGCGAGGCCCCGCAAGGACTTTCGCTGGGTGAAACCAGTGCTCTCGGCTCAGGCTCGCCTGACCTTGATCTCCCTATTGAGGATCTCGATCTTTCCGAGCGTCCTCGTAACTGCCTCAAGCGTGCCCAGTGCAACACTATTGGCGAGCTTTGCATGCAGACCGAAGACGATCTTTTGGCCATCACCAACTTCGGCCAGAAGTCGCTCGACGAAGTTATTCAGAAGCTCGATGAGCGCGGCCTTTCGCTGCGTGTAAAGAACTAAGGATTCAAAATGCCTACACCTACCAAGGGCCATCGCCTCGGGTCTAGCCCGGCGCACCAAAAGGCCATGCTTGGCAACCTTGTTGCTTCGCTAATCGCCGCAGAGTACGTAGTAACGACTGAGGCTAAGGCCAAGCGGTTGCGTCCTTACGCTGAGAAGATGATCACGAAGGCAAAGGCCGGCGGCGTTCACAATCAGCGCCAAGTTGTCTCGTTCATTCGTGACAAGGACATGGCCTCGAAGTTATTTGCCGAAATTGGACCCCGCTACTCCACCCGCAACGGTGGCTACACCCGGATCCTCAAGCTCGGCACCCGCCACGGCGACAATGCGCCTATGGCTCGTATCGAACTCGTTTAGTTTCTTTTGTCTGGCTTCGGCCAGTTTTGTGTGTTTTGCCTGAGGCACCCTCCGGGGTGCCTTTTGCACTTCAAGCGGTATTTCGGTTTCGGACTTCCAAGGACACTTGGCTATCGGTGCGGTTCTCACTTGTCGAGATGTCGAGCTTTGAGAACTTGATGTGGCTTATTCGCCATTAAAAAAGTGTTTTTCGCTGACACAGCGAAAAAACAGGGGTTAATGGTGATTAACAGGTGTGTTGGTTGAAAGAGGGACACGACCTTCTTCGGTAATAGTGGACCTGGTGGCCCACAGAGCGACTTGATCAGCGAGCTCGCAAAAACTAGGGCACCGGGCTAGGGCTTACAGGCTCCGCGGGTGCTTCGACGATCGCCAACTGCACATTTGAGGCAGGATTGAGAGTATGGAGCACGAATTGCCGGTTGCGAACGAGTCGCAGAACGCTGTCAATCGGGCGACGAACGGGGCGGACCCTCCGGCAGGGGTCACTTCGGTGGTGATTGCTGCGAAGCCTACGGTTCGCTTGCGGTTATTGATTGGGTACTTGGGGACGGATTTTCATGGGTTGGCGCCGCAGCCGGGGTTGCGAACGGTCATTGGGCAGTTGGGTGAGGCATTGGCAAAAATTGTGGGGCTAGCTGAGGCACCGCACTTTGCGATGTCGGGGCGAACCGACGCGGGTGTGCACGGCTGGGGTCAGGTTTTGCATGTGGACGTACCAATCCGTCCAGGGGCTCTGCCCCCCGAATCTCTCGAAGCCCTCGCAAACCCACGAAAGGGTCTCAATGTGGAACGGATGGCCAAGTCGTTGAACTCGATGTTGGGGGCCGAGATTGCTATTCGGGAACTTGATGTGGTGTCACCGGAGTTTCATGCCCGGTACAGCGCCAAGTCGAGAAGTTACCGCTACACGATTGTGAACCGTCCGCTACCGGATCCGTTTTTGACTCGCACGGCTTGGCATGTTCCTGAACCGCTCGATGTTCGTTTGTTGCGGTTGGCTTGTGATCCGTTTCTGGGCGAGCACGATTTCACCTCGTTTTGTCGGGCGCCGATTGTGGCCGACGGTGAGGCGCCGCGTTCGTTGATCCGTTTGATTACCCATGCCGATTGGGTGGAGTTAGGTGACGGGATTTTGCGGCTCGACATCACCGGGCAATCGTTTTGTCAGCAGATGGTCCGCTCGATTGTGGCCATGATGGTGGAGATTGGTCGAGGTCGCAGAACGGCAGGTGATGTGATCCCGATGCTGCTTTCAAAAGACCGCACCTACGCGCCACGTGTCGCCCCGGCCCACGGCTTGTGCCTCTGGGAAGTTGGCTATTGATGCAGTCGGGTGGCTAGGCGGGTGGCTAGGCGGGTGGCAGCGAGTGTGGCGACGGCGACTGTGGGGAGATAGGGGTTAGCCATGGGGAGATCGGGAAAGATGGAGGCATCGATAACGCTGATGTTGGACCAGCCGAGAACCGCGCACGTTGGGTCAACTACTGAGCGGGGATCGCTCGCTTCGCCCATTCGGCACGTTCCGGCGGCGTGATAGTAGCTACCTTGATTATGGAGAACCCACGTGTCGAGATCGTCATTGCTAAGTGTACATAATTGCCCGGCAAGGAGCGGGTCGACGGGTTTCGGCCCATGCGTGACGTCGGGCGAGGTTGCCAACTGTCCGAGCAGCTGTACTAGGAGGCGTGCAGCTTGGCGAAGTTGGGCGCGGTCGCGTTCGTCGGAGAAGGAATTGAACTGCACTCGCGTTGTACCGTCGGGCTGGGTGGTCACGCTGCCCCGTCCGTGGATGGCTTGAAACGGAGAGGCCATCCACACGCCGAGGCTTGGATCATCGGGCAGTGGGCTCACGGGGAGTATTTGTATGTGGTCAGATGATTGGATGACAACGTTGGTTGGGGTGAACCCCTGATGGAGCGATGGCGTTGGGAGTGTTTGGCCGGAGCTTTCAGGTGGTTCGGATGTTCCGGGACTTGGGTTACCCAACTGGAGGGTCACGGAAACAGAAGTGTGGTCGTGCAGGTTTTGCCCGACGCATGGTCGACCGATTCCTGAACGTTGCAAAAGCGAAGGTGAACCAATCGCACCGGCGGAAACGATGACGCGGTTGGTTTCAATCACTGTTCCGTCGGCCAGCCGAACGCCTCGAACGATTGTACCTTCGGTAAGTATGCGTACTACCTCAATGTCAAAAATTCTCTGCAGGTTTTTGTGATCGTTACTGGTTGCTAGACCGAGAAGTTTTCGGCGCGGAAGTGTCTGGGCAGGAGCCTCGGATGCCGCCTGGTAGTTGGTTGGGAGTAGCGTGCGATCTGTTGGGCTGGGCGCTTGATCGGGTTGGTGAAGCGCTAAAGCGGCTGGTTCTAGATGAAGTCCGTTGGCATGGTCGGCACAGAGCAAGACGTGGGCGGCAATGAGGGCGTGGTCGGCGGCTTGATACATCGAAGGTGTACTTATGAAAAGTTGGGATTGCAACTCCGTCAAAACGGGACCGATATCAGCCCAGGACCAACCGGTGCATCCGTATTCATGGGCCCAACGGTCGTAGTCCGCGGGGTGGCCAGGCGCGCATATCAAGCCGTTGATGGCACCACTGCCACCCCAACCGCGACCCTGAAGGTAGTTCGTGAAGTGAAGAGCGGTATTGGTGGGCACTTGAGCTTCGCCCGGCCCAAGAGCTGTTGTTCGGGAAAAGGCTTGTGGGGGTTGTTGACGTCGGCCATCAGATTGAGCCACGAAGAGGTTGGCTGAGTTCGCCGGTTCGAGTGCAACCGGCGCGGTGGTGTCGAGGTTGGGTCCGGAATCGATAACCAGGATTGATTTCGCAGGGAGTAAACGGGCCAGGGTCTGAGCGACGACGGCACCCGCGGTTCCTGCTCCAACCACGATGACATCGTAGAAGGGGCGAAGTCCAGGCACGCCAAGAAGCTAGCGGCCGGAAGACCAAGCAGCTGCGGTTACGGAGGAATCGACGGCCGTGCGGTAGATGACCGGTGAGTTGTGTGTAACTGTCAACCACAACTGACCAAACACTACGGCTGGGTCGGGCAAACGGGGGCTAGTGCATGTTCTCGAAGTTCGGGCGCGTGCGCCCTTCCTGTGAAAACTTTCAGTCAACTGAAGAAATGCGCTTCGGACCCACGCGCCCAAACTGCGATTCACTGCACTAGTCGAGGCGGCGGCGGGCGCGCCATTGGGCGTACCACCACATGTTGGCCAGGGCTCGAACGGCTCGTTGCGACGAGGGGTAGCAGTAGCGGCCGGATTCGCGAACCGCGATGGGGCCAGCGTTGTTGGGATCGGCGATGCCCAGTTCGGTGGCGGTGAGGATGGGTTTGCCATAACGAGCTGAGATTTCGGCGGCGGCAAGGGCGTAGATGCGGTCCTGGCGTTCGTGGAAGTCAACGATGCGTTCGGTGCCGTGGTCGGGGTAGAAGGCGCCAGCGCGCATCATGCGGGCGGTGTTGGATTGGATGCCGAGTCCGAGGTACACAATCGCGTGAACGTCGGGGTGAGCGGCGACCATTTCGAGCACGGCGGGGATGGTTTCGCGGGTTTCGCCGCCGGCCATGTCGATGGGGTTAGACCGGCTCCAGCGGGGTGGGAGTTGCGTGTCGATCTGAGTGCGGAGATCATCGGGCAGCGCCATCAGGTTCAATGCTGTTCCGGCAAGGGCGTCGGCGGTAACGACTCCCCATCCGCCTGCCGTGGTGATTACAGCCACGTTGGGGCCTTTGGGGAGCGGTTGGGTGGCGAAGGACGCAGCAGTGTCGTAGGCCTCCTCGACGGATGCAGCGCGGACGGCACCGGCTGAGCGAATGGCTCCGTCGAATACCCGGTCAACCGAGGCAAGAGCTCCGGTGTGGGATGCAGCGGCGGCTGATCCGGCCGCGGTGGCCCCGCCTTTTACTAACACCACCGGCTTGCGTTTGGACACCGCTTGGAGTTGGCGCACAAACCCTACGCCGTCGTCGACGTTTTCTACATAGGCCAGAGCTACTGCGGTGGCGTCGTCTGTACCGAAGAAGGTTAAGTAGTCACCAATGGAGACGCACGCAGCGTTTCCGGCCGAGATGCCCCGGGCCATGCCGATGCCTGATTGCAGCGAGTAGTTCATGAACGACGACAACAAGTTGCCTGATTGTGAAGCGATGGAGATTGCCCCGGCGGCGGGGTAGGGGGCGACGATCATGGCGCAGAGGGCGGCGGGGGTGGAGACCATGCCTTGACCGTTTGGTCCGGCGACAAGCATGCCCAATTCGTGGGCGACGGCGGCCAGTTCGGCTTCGGCAATCGCTCCTTCAGGCCCCGCTTCTCGGTATCCGGCAGAGGTCACGAACGCAGCCCGCACGCCTTTTGCCGCGCATTCTCTCAGGATGGCGACGTTGGTCGCGGCAGGTGTGCATACGATCACCAGGTCTGCTGCGCCGTGGGGGATTTCGGTGACGCTTCGGAAAGTTTGGATGCCCAGAATGACTTCGGCCTCGCGGTTGGTGGCGAACACCTGGCCTTTGTAGCCGGAGGCCAAAATGTTGTGCAAAGCGCTGAAGCCGAACTTCCCCGGGTGGCTGGATGCTCCGGCGACGATCACGCCACGCGGTTCGAACAGGGCTTGGAAGTTTTCGTCGCTGGTCGTGTTCGGTGCGGTGTTCATGATTGTTCTCCAACCAGTTCGACTCGTTCAACTAGTTCGACCGGTTCAACTAGTTCGACCGGTTCAGCTAGTTCGACCGGTTCAGCTAGTTCGACCAGTCCGTCGACGGCTGTAGGAATGCCGTTGCACACGATGAGGGGGTTTACGTCGATCGAGGCAATATCGGGGCGGTCGACAGCGAGTTGTCCGAGGCCGATGAGGAGCGTGGCGAGTTGTTCTTTGTCAACCGCTACTTCGCCGCGAAGAGGGCCGAAGAGGGCTTGGCTGCGAAGGTCTTCGATCAGTTCAAGCGCATCATTGCGGCTGAGCGGGGCTGGTCGGAACGCTACGTCGTTGATGGCTTCGGCGAGTACTCCACCGATGCCGATCATGACGCAGGGCCCGAATTGGGGATCGCGGATCACCCCGGCAATGAGTTCTCGAATCCCAGCCACCTGTTGGGCAACAAGCACATGAACTTCGCCATCTTCGGGGCGGGCCTTGCCGAGAAGCTCGGTTACTGCTGCGGTTACAGCGTCGGCATTGCGAAGGTTGAGTTTCACGAGCCCGCGCTCGGTTTTGTGGGCGATTGAGGACCCACCGAGTTTGGCGACGACTGGATAGCCAATAGCGTCGGCGGCGCGGGCTGCATCAACCACGCTATGAACAACGGATTCTGCCGGTACGGGCACGTTGTAGCGGGCCAGGAGTGCTTTGGATTCGGATTCGGAAAGCGTCCGGGCTGGAGGTGAAGATTG
>JAYTWN010000071.1:0-4708 GCA_043743435.1 Acidimicrobiia bacterium | reverse complement strand
TAGCAACCAGTGCGTCTTCACTGTTGAAGTTGGGTATTACCGAGTTGATGTTCAACGCTTCTGAAGCACGAGTGGGTCTAGCTGGGGCGAATGCGATGTTGGCCGACAACGATTCGGCGATGTCGTTGGTGGCAGCACCTGGTGGGCGTATCGCTGGCGGAACAAGTCAAATACAACGCACACTTATTGGTGAACGGCTTTTAGGACTCCCTCCTGAACCCAAACCAGAACGAACGCAGCCGTAATCGAAGAACTAACGCGAACACACGCACTCTGTCAGGCAATACCAAGACGCGCAGCGATGAGCGATACCGCAGCGGGCCCGTCGACCTCGGTACATACGTTGACCAGCGGACGGTTACGCCACGGAGCGCGATGGTCCACCAGGTGTGATTCTCGATCAGGGAACTGGTCGTTATCGTCGGTATCGGCGGTTCCCACGTTTGGCCACGTTTTTCCGCGACTGATTCCCTGAGTCTCCACTCGAATGGGCCAGGCGTTGGTGGTGAACAGTTCGGGGGCTAACAGATACGCCACGGCGCCGGGGTCGTGCAAGAACACACCACGATGTCCCGATCCCTGTTCCGTGAAGTTTTGGTAGATCGGAAGGATTCGCCCGATGTGGCGACCCAGTTCGGTGGGGTGTTGGGCGAAGCGGTCGATCATCTCTTCGGTCATCAACATCTGTTGGGTGACATCAAGGCCGACCATGGTGAGCTTCCACGAGCCGCCGAAGACAATGTCAGCGGCTTCGGCGTCGTTGAAGATGTTTGCTTCGGCAGTTGGGGTGGCATTCCCTCCACACAACGCGTTGCCCCCCATCACAATGACTTCACTCACCAGGTCAACGAGATCGGGGTGATCGCTGAGCGCAATAGCAATATTTGTAAGTGGACCTAC
The DNA here is from genome assembly GCA_043743435.1 of Acidimicrobiia bacterium. Classification (GTDB taxonomy): domain Bacteria; phylum Actinomycetota; class Acidimicrobiia; order Acidimicrobiales; family JANYDT01; genus JANMZO01. The sequence continues at coordinate 3,808 of JAYTWN010000071.1, read as the reverse complement.
GGGTAGGAGCACCAACTCGCCTCGGTGTTGTTGTGCCATGCGATAGATGAAATCGCTTGCCGATTCGTCGAGGGGGCCATGGGTTAGGGCTGGCAGATCTGCGTCACCTTGTCCGTTGTGTCCGTGAATGTGTGGCACCGGACCGTGATAGTTCGAGGCAATTGGCGCGGAAGCTCCTGCGACTACACCAACATCGGTGCGGCCACCCATCTGCAGCAGAGCCAACGTGTTGTGGGTGGTGGTTGTGGTGTGAGCGTTCCCAAACACGGTTGTGCATCCAACCAGGTTGATTTCCGGAGAGTTCAACAGCATGGCCAGGGCCATGGCATCGTCAATTCCTGGGTCGGTATCGAACAGAACGGGCCGAGGGGCAGCAGTCATGAATTGATCTTAGAACCCGAGCTGATCCGCCGTCATGACGAATGCGAACATGCACTAGTGCAGAGAAGTGCTCGTCGTTACGTAGTGATTCCCCGATTCACAACACCACCGCGAATTCCAGATCAAATCACTACGTCATGACGAATGCGAACATGCACTAGTGCAGAGAAGCGCTCGTCGTTACGTAGTGATTCCCCGATTCTCAACACCACCGCGAATTCCAGATCAAATCACTACGTCATGACGAATGCGAACATGCACTAGGGTCGGGCTCATGTCTGCGATTGACAGCTCTCCCGGAGCCCGTGCCGCCCAATTGGTGTCGTTGCGCGCCCGGATTGAGCACCACAACGTTCGCTATCACACGCTCGATGATCCGGAAATTTCCGATGCCGAGTACGACGTGTTGGTTCGTGAGCTGGCCAGCTTGGAAGCAGAGCTTGAAGCAGAACTCGATGCGGCGGAGCTACTCATCGCCGATTCGCCCACGCAACGCATAGGCGCCCCAGTTTCGACTGCGTTTGGTGAGGTTACCCACATCTCACCCATGATGTCGCTCGACAACGTTTTCGACGGTGACGAACTTGCCGGTTGGTGGAAACGAAACGAGAAGTTGCTGGGTCCCGAAGCTGCAGGTAAGGTTCGATTCGTATGTGAGCTTAAGATTGATGGACTGGCAATGTCGTTGCTATACCGAAACGGTGTATACGAGCGAGCAGCGACCCGAGGCGACGGACGCGTTGGTGAAGACGTAACGGAAAATGTGCGCACCATCGCCGCAGTGCCCAAGAAAATCGTGCCCGCCAATCAGAGCGATTCGTTCAGTACCGCGGTCCCTTATTTGCTGGAAGTCCGGGGCGAGGTGTTTATGCCCCGCGAAGCCTTCGAGGCGCTCAATCGTCGGCGGGGTGAAGCTGGCGAACCGCTGTTTGCCAATCCTCGGAACTCCGCAGCAGGATCGTTGCGCCAAAAAGATTCCAGCGTTACCGCCGGACGAGAACTGTCGTTTCTTTGCTACCAACTTGGCGCTGTTGAAGGCGGACCAACGTTTGCCACCCATTCCGAAAGCCTCACGTTTCTAGGTGACGGAGGCTTCCCGGTTAACCCAGCAATAAAGGTTGTGAGGTCGCTCGATGAGGTCTTGGAGTTCTGCCTCTACTGGCAGCACCATCGCCATGATCTCAGTTACGACATTGATGGCATCGTCATCAAACTCGACAGTCTTTCCCAGCGGGCCGAACTCGGTGTCACCTCCAAAGCACCGCGTTGGGCTATCGCCTACAAGTTCCCTCCGGAGGAGCGTCACACCAAGCTTCGTGAAATTATGGTGTCGATCGGCCGCACCGGGCGTGCCACACCGTTTGCGGTGCTGGAACCCGTCTTTGTTGGCGGTTCCACCGTGGCCATGGCCACGCTGCATAACCAAGATCAAGTGCGTCTCAAAGACGTCCGACCGGGTGACACAGTGATCGTGCGCAAAGCCGGCGATGTGATTCCCGAGGTCGTTGGCCCGGTGCGTTCGCTGCGTCCGGTCGGGTTACCCGAATGGGTCTTCCCGATTCATTGCCCGGCTTGCCAGGAACTACTGGTTCGACCAGAAAACGAAAGCGATACACGGTGCATCAATACTGACTGCCCGGCCATGGCCTGGGCTCGTATTGCCCACTTCGCTTCTCGCGGCGCCATGGATATCGAAGGCCTGGGTGAGCGGACGATCGGCTCCTTTATCGAGCTTGGCCTCCTTAGTAACGTCGGCGATATCTATTCACTACGTGAACGTACTACTGAGCTCCGCCAGCTCGAAGGCTTCGGCGAAACATCGATTCGCAATGTCCTCGAAGCCATCGAGACGTCAAAAACCCGTCCGCTTGGGAACTTGTTGTTTGGCCTTAACATTCGCCACGTTGGTTCCACCATGGGGACGGTGTTAGCCAAGGCATTTGGCCATATGGATCGGCTCGCCTCGGCAACTGCAGCAGAGATCGCTGCGACACAAGGCGTAGGCAACGTGATCGCCGAAAGCGTTGCCGAGTGGTTCGCCAAGCCTTCAAATACCATTCTCCTGGAAACTCTGCGCGCATACGGTTTGAACCTTGAGGGTCCTGCTGGGCCTACCGAGGAGCAAACGATGGTGGGATTGTCGGTCGTGGTGACAGGTTCCCTGGAGGGTTTCTCGCGAGATGGCGCCGAAGAAGCCATTCTTGCCCGGGGTGGAAAGTCACCGGGAAGCGTTTCCAAGAAGACAACGGCTGTGGTTGTTGGAGTCGAGCCGGGTGCCGCGAAACTTTCAAAAGCGACGGATTTGGGCGTACCCATCCTTGATGAGGCCGCGTTTGTGAAGCTGTTGGAGACCGGCGAGCTTCCGCAGTAACGCAGTCGCCAAAGCTTCAGAGTTCTTCTCGCAGGACTACTTCGCGAAATCGAAACTCGCGAAGATCGTTTAGATCGTTTAGATCGTTTGGGACTGATTGAGGTAGGAGAGCATTTCTGCTCGATCAGTAAATCCGTGGACGAGTGGGTCAGCGGCAACGAGCTCGGCCATGCGCTGCTGCGTAGCCTGTCGGTCACGGAGGTGGTGCACCGCGACTGAACCAGCACATAGTCCGCTGTAGCACGCGATCATGGTCCAAAACAGTGGGTCGCTGTTCCGCTCAAGGTACCGGGCGAGTGCATGTCCAAGGGCGATGGCCCCGAGCAAGGTGGTGACCATTTGGCGGCGGGGCGAGTAGCGGGTAAGGCCCATATGTTCAAGCACAAAATCGAGCACCAGGGGAAGAGGCAGCGCAAACATCAGAAACGTATCAAGTGCATTGGGCCATTGGATTCCAAAGCGGGCCAGAACAAGCACGATGATGGTCACGGGGTAGAGCACCAGGCAACGTCGACAGACCAACCGGCCACCCACGTGGGCGCAACGGTCGTGCTGATCGGCCCAATGATGGGTCCAAATCATGTCGCGGCTGATGACTGGTCTGCGGTTTAACGTTGCCGTTGGATCGGTGAAGGAGGGTTTGGTCTTAACAGCCCCGGCCAAGGAGGGTTCGGTGGCAGCAGATTTGTTGACCGAAACTGTGGTGCCCGACGACAAGGAGTTGGCTAGATCGAGATCATCACAGTTATTTCCACGTAACTCGTCGTTGACAATCCCGATCTGCCGGTTTCCGATACTCATCACTAGGTCTATCGGCCTAGAAACGTTGGTACTTAAGGGTTGCCCAAAGATCGATGCAAACGCGATGAATTTTCCTACGTCCGTTGAGAAAATAGCTCCGGAATGCCAAACAGGTTCGACGCGGGGACCAACCAACGAGGGGCGGGCGGTCTTGGATTGGTAAAGCGAATCGGCACGCTTAGGGACACGGGGCTACGGACTTGAACAACGAACGAGTTGTCGGGCCTTACGACCTAGCATTGCAGCCGTGTTTTC
>JAYTWN010000070.1:0-5114 GCA_043743435.1 Acidimicrobiia bacterium | reverse complement strand
GCTCCAACGGCCGGTCGCGACAAGCTTTCGAAGTATGTAACGTCACGTCAGCTTCGGGACCGTCTTGAGCGGGAAATTCTTGGCAACGTATCGATCCGTTTGCGTCCGACCGACTCCCCCGACATTATCGAAGTTGCTGGTCGTGGCGAATTGCAGCTTGCGGTACTTATCGAAGCCATGCGCCGCGAAGGGTACGAGCTGCAGGTCAGCCGCCCAGAAGTCATCACCAAAATGATCGACGGACATCGTCACGAGCCGATGGAGCACCTGGTTATTGACGTTCCCGACGAGCATGTTGGCACCGTTACCCAGGCCGTTGCGCCTCGTAAGGGCATGCTGACCGATATGCGCCCTGGCGACACCGGTCGGACCATTCTGAACTTTGACACCCCATCGCGCGGTCTGCTTGGTCTTCGCGGCCAGTTGCTGACGCAAACCCGCGGTACCGCGCTGATTAACCAGTTGCATGCTGGCTACATCCCCTGGGTGGGCGAGTTGCCCGAACGTTTGGGTGGAGCCATGTTGAGCGACCGTGCGGGCAACTCCACGGGTTACTCGATGGACAACTTGGCCTCTCGTGGCGAGTATTTCATTGATCCAGGAGAGGAAGTGTACGAAGGCATGGTTATTGGCGAGAACGCTCGTCAAGAAGACATGGTGGTCAATATCGTTCGTGAGAAGGCCAAGACGAACATTCGTACCCACTCCCACGATGAGGCCGTGAAGTTACCACCGAAGCGTGAAATGACCCTCGAAGCCGCCATCGAGTTCATTGCCGACGATGAGCTGGTTGAAGTTACGCCATCCAACGTACGTGTTCGCAAGCGGTTTTTGAAGGAAGAGGACCGCAAGCGCAACCGTCCAAAGGCGTAGGTGCTCTCCTTCGTGGGAGGGTCGAAGAAGTAAAGAGTAACGAGCGCCCTCGAATCCTGCTTCCAGGTTCGGGGGTGCTTAGTTTGCAGCGGTCGCGACAAGCCTGTGACAATTTATTTTCTCGTCGCTGGAGATGGTTGGCCTCTTAGCTTGATTAGCTCGATTGGCCGGTCCAGCTCAAGAAGTCTCTGTTGACTGCCGATCACTGAAGCTCCTTCACAACTGAGGCAACGGTATGAATCCCACTCGACATCGGTCCCACAAAGCGACGCGCTGCGCCACAGCAACCTTTGCTGCAGTTGGCTTAATCGCTGTTATCCTCGCCCTTTCGGTTGTTTTGCAAGAGGGAGCTGGCAAAAGGGCGGCCCTTCCGGGGCAGGTTCCCGAAGTTGCTATCGAAGCGCATGGCCACGTTTGTGATCCGTCGATTGATGGAACCTGCGATCATGAGGAGTTGGACTCAGCCAGTTACGGACCGGGTGAGGAAGAGAGGATTTTGGCGCGTGCGCGCGGGGGCGAGATCGGAATCCGCCCTGATCTCCGCCTCAACAATTCGGAGCTTTGGGACCCGACGCCGATGCATCTAGTGACCCCAATTGACAGAGATGCAACGAAGACTGATTCGGACTTGGCGGAACCACAAGAATCACATAAGCCGATTTTTGTAACTCCGGGCGAAATCTCCGATCAGAAGTCGGCCCCAAAAAGCCACGAGAGACATTTTGCCGAGTCCGGGTTCCATCGTTTTGCCGCAAGTTTTCCCGCAGGCTTGGCTGCGAGGTCGATCGTAAACCAAGTGGGTGTATCTAGTGTCGTAGGGAAGTGGGATGCGCCCATGGACACGCCGGTGAACGCCATTCACGCTTCGCTGTTACCAAGCGGCAAAGTTTTGGCCTATTCCTCGTCGAACAACAACTCAGCTGCAGAATTGGCCACGGATCAGTCGTTCACCACGGCAATGTTGTTTGACCCGGTTACGAACGGAGTCACCAACGTCGATGAACGACTCGGCTTCAATATTTTCTGCAGCGGACTTGCCAAGCTTATGAATGGTGCGCTCTTTGTGGCCGGTGGAAACAAGGATCAAGCGCTCAACGGGATCAATCGGACAGCAACGTTTGATTTCGAAACCAGCCAATGGACTGCAGGGGCGAACATGTCTGTTGAACGCTGGTACCCAAGCGTTACGCCGCTTCCGAACGGTGAAAGCCTTATTCTGAACGGAGGGCCTGACCTTCCCGAGGTCCGCACGACTTCTGGTTCGATACGGGCACTCAGCGCCGCACGAAGTTCGTTGTTCGCTCAGCGAACGTACCCCTTCATAGCAACTGACCCGGCTGGACGAGCTGTGTATCTCGGTCCGTCAGACTCGATTACGGAGATAACGACTGGCGGAACAGGGGCCTTGGCTGCACCAAAGTCGCGTGACGGAAAGAATCGTAGCTATGGCAGTTTTGCCATGTATCAGCCGAACAAAGTGCTCGTTGCGGGCGGCGGATTCTCTGACAACAGCGTTTCGGTGATTGACATGAACACCAAGGCGGTTAGCCCCGCTACAGCTATGAATTATCAACGGCGTCAACATCAGGTGACTGTGCTTGCTGATGGTTCAGTTCTCGCTACAGGTGGAATTCAAAATTCGACTGAAAGCCTCGTTGATCTCAACAACGCCGTATACAACGCAGAGCGTTGGGACCCCTCAACTGGGAAATGGACGATATTGGCTCCGGCGGCGCGAGTTCGCCAATACCATTCAACAGCTTTGCTTCTTCCCGACGGACGGGTGTTTACTGGCGGGGGCGGGCAATGTAATCCGTGTGATTCACGTGGCTACTTACAACGCAACGTTGAAATTTTCAATCCTCCATATCTGTTCAATGTCGATGGAACGTTAGCGAATCGTCCCACGATTTCATCGGTGCCTTCATCAATGGGGTATGTCGGATCGTTCGCGGTGGGAACACCGAATTCGGCTGGAATTGTGAAAGCAGCCTTGGTACGGATGGGCTCAGTCACCCATAGCGTTGACATGGAACAGCGCTATGTTCCCCTCACTTTCGTGAAGTCTTCCGGTCAGATATCCGTGACGGCACCATCGAACGCAAATGTTGCACCGCCGGGCTACTACATGCTGTTTTTGGTTGATGGAAATGGTGTGCCGTCGGTTTCTCGCCCCGTACTTATCGATCCTTCTGTCCCAGCGCCGTCCACGACGACAACTGCGGTCCCGACCTCGACCTCGACGTCAACCTCAACTTCGAGCACTACGACTACGAGCACCACGACTACGAGCACCACGACTACGACAAAAGCCTCCACCACGACTACAAGCACAACAGCAGTCGCAGTCGCAACTACAACGACGACCCCAACGTCACCAACGACCACCATCTTGAGCGGGATCGGAAGCACAGATATTTACACCGAGGGCCTTAGCTCAACCTGGCAAGACTGGTCATGGGCAACTCATGCAGACGTTGCGTCTCCTGCACGAGGAACTCGTTCGGTTTCGTTTGTTCCTCAAGCGTGGCAAGGGTTGTACTTCCACACCGATCGTCTTGGTTCGGCTGGAAACTCGCTCGAGTTTTGGGTCAACGGAGGCAGCGGATCGAATCAAGCTGTTCAAGTGTTTGTGCAGAGCAATGGGGTGACCTTGGCTCAGGCCGACGTGGGCTCGCTGGTTGGCGGGATGACGGGGACTTGGAAGAAGGCGACGCTTAGCGTGGCAAGTGGAATTAGCGGATCATCTCCAATCGAGTTGATTTTTCAGGCATACTCAAGCTCGCTGCAGCCAACGGTGTACTTCGACGACATCAAGATGCTCGACTCGAGAGGGTCAGTTACCTCGACTATCGCTGCGACTACGTCAACCGCGGCCACGACCACCAGCCCAGCGACAACGACCACCACTTCGGCGACCACCACAACGAGGCCACCGACGACCACCACCCTTTCTGCGACGAATACAACAACACGGGCAACGACAACCACGATCCCAGTCGCAACTACGACTATTCAGGCATCAGTTACCACTACCTCAATCGCTGGGAACGGCTCATTGACTGTTACGCCGAGTCAAGTCAAAGTGGGCCAGCAAATCACGGCAACGCTTAGCGGTCTTGCCCCAAGCAACGGGTTGGTTGGATTTACGATCGGTGGAATTCCGGCCGGGACCGTGGCAGTTGACCCGACGGGAAGGGCCAGTCTCACAACAGGTGTGTGGTCAACCGGCACGCTTGCGGTTTTAGCTCGTTGGGAGGCTTATCCAGGCGGCGTTTATGTAAGCAAAGAGTGGACGGTACCCATCACTTCCAACCCATGAGACTGTCTAGCGTTCGCCGCTTGGCTGGCTACCCTGGCTCACCTTCCCCAGTAAAATCGACGTCGCTAGACGTTGCAACATTCATTCGCTCTTCGTGCTACGTCAGCTGTCTTCCAACGATCCGAAAAACCCAATTCGGAGCTTGAGCCCAGGGTGTGGCTGCGAGAAATGGCCACTCATAGTTCCTTCCGATCCTGAGTCCAGGCTAGGGGCGCTACGTTTGGGTTGTGTTCTTCAAATCCGGACCAGCCCGTTCTCCATCGCAACCGGGTAAGGCAGCGGATGGGATGGCCGATGATGGATTGGTGGCGCAACTTCGAGCAGCGCTGGCACCTTCTCGGGTGTTGTCGTCGCCATTGGAAAAGGTCCTCTACGCCAAGGATGCCTCCGCTCTTGATCCTTCGGAACCCGAGGTGGTTTGCTTACCTATCAGCGCCGCTGAAGTTGTGGCAGCTGTTCGTATAGCTACCGCCCATGGTTGTGCGATCACGCCGCGTGGCGCCGGCACGGGTTTGGCTGGCGGTACGGTTCCGCTGCAACGCGCCGTGGTCATAGCCACCACGAAAATGAACCGGGTTTTGGAAGTTTGTACCGATGACGGTTACGCCTGGGTTGAGCCCGGTATTCACAATCTTGATCTCACAAAAGCGGTCACGCATTTGGGTTTCCACTATGCGCCGGATCCATCAAGTCAGCAAACATGTTCGATCGGCGGGAACGTTGGAACCAACGCTGGCGGCCCGCACTGTTTGCTGCACGGAGTAACAAGCGCGCATATCTTGGCCGTTGAAGTAGTGCTTCCCAGCGGTGAGTTGGCCCTGCTGGGGAGTGTTGATGCCGACGGGGTTGGTTACGATTTGCGTGGTGCCTTCATTGGTAGATCGGAAGACACACGTCTGAACTCCAGTCACGTAACCGA
>JAYTWN010000069.1:0-3197 GCA_043743435.1 Acidimicrobiia bacterium | reverse complement strand
GTGTGCCTGGCTTGGGGTCGCGACTTTTCTGACGTGTCGCCGCTCAGAGGAGTCATCTTCACCGAAGCCAAATCGAACACGATGAAGGTCACGGTCGACGTCAACACCGAGTGATCCTATCGAACAAGTTGCCTTCGCAGAAAATCGGTCTCCGGTTACACGCTGCGGTTACACGCTGCCGTTACCGTTGCCATCTGCCCGGCGTTGTTTAAATCCTTTGCCCTATCAACGTCTTCGACCTTGGGTTGATGCAACACTCCGTTTGCGGTCCACTTGCCCCGAAGCCGGTTATGTCGACTGTTATAAACTCGGGCCTTGCTGCGCGAAGCGTCGCAAGGTCCACACCAATCTTGGCCAATTTCCCCGGACGTAAGTTGCTCAGGACCACATCAGATCCCGCGATAACTGCCTGCAATAGGTCGGCACCTTCGGGTTTCGAAGCGTCGACTCCGAGGAATCGTTTTCCTCGGTTGAGATTTAAAAATGCGGCCGGGATGCCTGCCCGAATGTTTCCGCCCTGGCGCATAACCTCCGGGGCAAAAGGGTTTTCTACCTTGATTACCTCGGCGCCGAGATCGCTCAGCATCATCCCAGCAAAGGGGAGGGAATAAACCTGGCTAATTTCGATAATAAGAATACCGTCGAGTGGCTTGACCATTTCGGAAACGTTGCGCATCTCCAACCCGGAGTGCGAGCCGAGGCGTCTCGAAAAGTCACCTCTACAGTTACCGCAACACTCGGGCCGCTAAGGATGTCGCGTCTTGAAAAGTGATTGCCTCGCACGTTCCACGAGTCCGTCACACAGGGGACACGCCTGATGGGGGGACTTGGCGCGCTGAGCGCGCAACTTGGGGATCGGCTTGAGGCGCACATGGAGCCCTGTCGCCCCGGTTAGGGTTGGAACCCTTATGGCCCAAGCCAATAAAAACGAGCAGACTTCCGCAAAGGGCGAACGTAGTGACCCGGGAGCATTGATTGACGCGGATCATGGTGACGAATTGCCAGATGATCTTGATGCGGAAAACTATGTCGGCGTCTATCAGTTTCCGGACAACAAGCGTCGTCGCACGCCGGCACTGATGTACGTGGTCGTTGGTTTGGCGTTGCTGATTTCCTGGATGGTCACGCGATCTGGCCAATCGAGCCTGGTGAACAGGGGTTTTGGAATCGGCGGTGCTTTTCTGGTGGTGTTGGGCGTTTACGGATTTCTTGCGGGAACGAAGCTCAACATGCACGACGTTGATGCCTTAGTGGCGGCTAGCACACAGGTGGGATTCCCGGTAGGACATGCATCTGCTCAGCTCGGTTGGCGTGGTCTAGCCAGTCGCCCGACGTGGCGGGTCCTGTTGTATTCGGCTGAAAACCCGCCAGTAAAGCGCGGATTGGTGCTGGTTGACGGATGCGATGGATCAATCGTTGGCGAAATGGTCGAGGACAATCCCGAAGATTGGTCGCAGTTCGACGACCAATAGCAGGTAGGACACGTTGAGAGGTCGAGACTTCGAGACATTGACTAGGAGGCAGCGAGACATCTACTAGAGGAACGAGGCTTCTAGGCGGTCAACAATGCAAACCTGGGCAGTGAACCAGATCGCCGATTCTGTAGCGGCGAACGTGCTTCGGGTCACTTAGCTCTAGGCTCGGGTGATCGACACTGGTAACATTTGCAAGCACTGGCACGCTTCGTCAGAAATGAAATCACGGGGAACGAAACAAATCCCGCCGGAAGTGCAACCAAAGATTGGAGACCGCCTGTGTTTGACGGACATCTTCGCCACATTACCGACAAAGCAGTAAAGCCCATTGGTAATGGTCTTACCCGTATGGGAGTGACGCCAGATCAATTAACCGTCCTTGGGCTGGTTATGGCGGTTGCCACAGCGGTTGCCATCGGTAGCGGGCATCTCTTGCTCGGTTTCTTCTTTCTCGTGGCCTCAGCGTTACCGGATCTTTTCGATGGGGCAGTGGCGAAAGCTTCAGGTTCCTCCTCTATCCGTGGGGCATTCTTTGATTCGGTGGCCGATCGAGTTACCGACGCGCTGCTAGTAGGTGGGATTGGCTGGCATCTTCAAGCCACTAAAGGTGGCCAGTACGCCATGTTGGCCTTTGCCGTGCTCGCCGTTTCAACTTTGATCTCCTACCAACGGGCGAAGGCAGAGATTTTTGGTTTTGATGCCAAAGGGGGGCTCATGGAGCGTGCGGAGCGGATTATCGCTATCTGTGTTGGCCTGGTTATCCCTTTCCTGTTGGTTCCCGTTCTGTGGATCATGCTGGTTCTCACCTCGATTACGGCGGTGCAGCGATTCGTTAAGGTGTGGCGACAAGCCGGGAAACCTCCGGTTCCGGTGGCGCCCCCAAAAGCAGTGCGCAGCGCTCGCTCCCGCCGCGTGAACGCTGACCGCGCAAATTGGTCGGCTCGTCACAATGACTCAAACCGATTTTCGCGCAGTGCCGAACGTCGCAGTTCTGAAGCAGCCTCAACGTCATTCGCTGAGTGGCGCGAACGCATGAAGCAACGTTCCACGCGCTAGTGGTGCGTCGCTGAAAATGAGTGAGGCTGATTGAGAGTCATGGTTTGTCGAGAGCAACGACGCGCAAGGAACTGCTTGCTTTACTCAACCGGAACGACGAGGCGGCTGCCATCGGCAAAGCTGGCCGCAAGGCGTCTTAGCGATACCGGCGACAAACCACCACTAGTTCGTTCTCTAACATGACGAGAACGGGCGCAGGGTGGAAAACAAAGCTGTCCCAATCCGCCGTTACTGCTGCCTATAAGTTTGGCGCCCTCGGGGCTCGATTGCTTCCGCAGCCGGTTGCGAATTCCGCAGCGCGAGGGTTGTCGTTGGGGCTTCGCAGAGGCTTGAGTGAACGTCGGCATATGGTGGAAAGCCACCAACAGCGCATCGCTAACGGAACGCTGAACGCCACGGAGCTCGACGCCCAAGTAACAAAGACATTTGATTCCTATGCCCAGTACTGGGTTGACTCGTTTCGCCTCACCGGGCGGACCACCGAGCAGGTCGATGCGGGATTTCGCGTCGATGGTGCTCATTACATTGATGAAGCCCTATCGCTCGGCAAGGGTGCGATTCTCGCAATGCCACATATTGGTGCTTGGGACTACGGCGGCGCCTGGGTCGCCCATCATTGGCCGCTCACCGTTGTCGCTGAGCGTCTTGAACCGCCCGAACTCTTCG
>JAYTWN010000068.1:0-3228 GCA_043743435.1 Acidimicrobiia bacterium | reverse complement strand
ATTCAGTGGTGACCTTCGTCGAGCCAACGGTGTATTGACCACGGTGGAACAGTTTTTTGACACGTCCGGATTCCGGATGGGGGCGATCGAGGCCGCCGACATTCGAATCAGCGTGTTTGCCGTTGAACAGGATTGGGCTGGAGTAGCCGAGTTTGGCCAGCTGTGGCTCAACCGATTGCTCGACGCTGACGCTGGCGAGGTCAGTGTGTTTCCCGGATTCCTAGATATGGCTGAGGCTGCGGGATCACTTGGCGACAGCGCTTTTTGGGAGCAGCTCTCTGGGTTGGTCAACGACGCGGTGACTGGAAACGTCGACGCAAACGAACGTCCCGACTTAGCCGCCATGCAGCGTTGGGTTGTTGCTGCCGAGCCAGGGCAACCGACCGTGAAACGCTTGCAGGCAGCGAGCGACGCCTCTGAGATGTTCCGTGCTGTCGGCGATCTGTTTTGGGCGGCACGAGCCGACATTGTTGCGGGCCGACTCCACCGTCGGGCGCGCTCGCGAACAGCCGCGGCTGCTGCTTTTCAGCGAGCCCGCACGACCTTCGACGGAATAGGAGCACTTGGCTGGGCGTCGTCGGCTGAGAGAGAAATGGGCCGGTTGGCCATCATCGCAAACAAGGACAACAAGGCGCTCTCGCCCGTGCAGTCGCAAGTGGCGCAACTGGCCGCAACCGGTGAGTCTAACCGGGACATCGCTACTGCGTTGTTTATTTCAGAAAAGACGGTTGAATCGCATCTGAGCTCGGTCTTCCGAAAAATGGGGATCACCCGGCGTGCCCAACTCGGTGTCGCCCTTGTTGCGTTGAAACCGTAAAGCGCAAGAAGCCGATCGCGGCCGACACAATGACGTTATGCAACGATGCAATCTTTCTTCGCTTCCTTGCCGGTGAGATGTGGACGATGGATCATTGATCAACGCGTGTTGATGTGCATTGTCCGGTCCTGGTGTCGAGTGGTGCCAAAGATCCGGTGTGAAGTCCGCGATTCACTGATGAATTGATTGCGCTCTTCCGGCCGAGCACCAGGGCGTGGGTACAGCACCTCGCTTTGGTTAACCTTCTTCAGACAGGTCGAGGTATCGACCTCGAACCCAAAGGTTTGCCTTGTCATTGAAAATTTCACACCACATGTTCGCTGCGCTGATGCGAACCTGAATATCTTCGACGAACAATTGCGTGGTGAGAAGAGGTAGTCTGCGCTTCGTTACAGCATTGATGCAGTTTGCCGTCAGTTGCACGGTATTTCCATTAACAAAAGTGCGAGCAACAGGCGCTTTGGCGCTCGGCTTGGTTCGGGCGTTGAGCGGGTCGCTCTTGGGCGCATTGATTACTGTAGCAAACCAACTCTCCGTTGCTTTTGCTGGAGGTGCCACCGCCACCAAACCTGCCGATAAACCCACACAGAGCAATACAAGGATCAGGAATGTGTTCTGCTTTGACTTCAGCACATTTAAAGGTAACCCACCTAATGAACCCAGATCGACGGACCTGTAAAGGTTTTCAGGTTCGCACAGGTTCGCACAGGACTGCACAGGGCTTAGGACCAGACCGATCGTTTCGCTCTCACCGCAAAGGAACCGCGCTTTCTTTCGTCGTCGCACTGATCGCTGCGGTTATGGCGCTACCAAACCCATCGAGTGGCTTTGGCGGAGAAGTCCTGCTCGGTCTCGATGATGGCGTAGCCGCGTGTCGGGCGGACGTGGACCATGGTGTTTCCCGCGAGGAACTCGCGGGAGGCCTCGAAATCCTCGGGCTTCCAGTACTTCGGCAGCATGGCATGTACCGCGGCCCGATGGGTTTCTACCGACGTTGCGATCCCGTGCACCGAGACCACCTCAACCGTGCTGTCGGCCATCACTGTCACCCGCGGGTTGGTGGCGATGTGGCGGACTTTGGCGGCGTTCGGCGAGGCGCCGAACCAGAAGCCCTCCGGGTCATCGAGCCACACCCCCCACACGGGCGTGGCGAATGGCTCGCCGGAGCCCGACACGGTCACCACCCAGTAGTTTCGGCTTGCCACCATCCGCTCCCGGCCCCACGACCAGTCGAGTGCGCCGGCGGGCTCGGACGGGACGCCGTAGCCGGTCATGGCTGGTCGTTCGATCGTAGGCATAGCTTAAGTAAACCACAACGTCGGGTCGGCCTCGCAGCGGGATGACAGCACGAAACCCGGGGAGCGCGGCATCGTCTTGGAATGCTGCCGATTGGCTCTGTGACGATGCGCGACTCGTTACCGCACCGGGTTGCCAAGCGCACACAATTCGTCGGCGATGCGACGCACGCCGTCGGTAAGCCCCTGGACGTAATGGAACAGCAGTATTTCAGTCACAATTCCTCTAACGATCGAGATTCAGGCAGTGTTTCATTACCGCCTTCGGTTCGGATCGCAAACGAGTACAGCGCCGCAGTCGAGTGTTCAGCACCGATGGATTCGTAGAGGGCGTTCGCCTGGTGGTTGTCCGTTTCGGTGATGATCCATGCTTGTTCGCAGCCGAGTTCAGCACCGGCGTAAACAATTGCCTTCAACAGCGCGGAGGCGATCCGTTGGCGTTGGTGTTTGGGGCTTACTCCGAGGTTGTCAATGTAGAGCTGCGGTGTGTTGTCGAGATGGAGTTGGACGGTTGCCTGGACTTGACCGATGACGACACTGTCGCGTATGGCCACGATGAGCAGGTGCCCTGCATCTGACACGAACCGGGTGATGCGGCCGGGTTCCAGGTCGCCGTCGAATATGTCATCATCGACCAGGGCCAACACAGCGATGTTGGCCGTGGTAACCCGGACGATATCGAGATCGATGAGGGTTTGTTCTCCGACCATATCGAACGTGAGTTTTTCAGTTGCGACAGGCAACAGTGATTCCGGGTTCGTCATGCAGGTGCCTTCCATCAGGATTACGGTCTCAGACTTTTTCACAAGCGCGCTTGCTTGTTGCAAAACTACTGCGGGTAAAGGGTTTCGCCTCGTTTCAGCATTGCGAACATGCTCTCGGCCAAACACCGGCCGAAATGTCGTGGTGGCCTTCGAGCCACTCGTGCCACGCCACATCGTCGGCGACGATCAGTTCCGGGAGGTCTGGCGAACCGTTTACGGCGTCGCGCTAGCGATGTTCTTCCGCGTCGACTAGTGATATGCTAAGCGCGCAGATAATGTGTTTTCTAGCAATTCACGTACCCTGCACTACTGAAGCATTTGCATGAGAGCCATTAGAACCCGGCATCTAATT
>JAYTWN010000067.1:0-8719 GCA_043743435.1 Acidimicrobiia bacterium | reverse complement strand
GGTGCCTGAACTTTCCGCTCGTGTCCAAGCCGATTTGATCAGTGCTGAAGGTGCAGGCTTCTATTCGGGTTACGGCGAAGTGTTCAAGAAGTTTCTGCTCAAGCCAGTGATCCCAACCATTCATCCCGAACATGGCAGCCTTTGTTGCCCAGCATCGCCAAATTGCCACTGTGGTCGGGATCTTGTTTTCCCCTAAAGCCTGATTTCAGATAACTCGCGGCAGAGCTACCGGCAGGCTTCGCCGCTGACTGCGTGCTCCTCGTTCTGGTTGGACGCTGCAGGGTTGCTTCCGCATTTTTGCTATTGACGAGCCGTCAACTGAAGAGGCGTTCGCCTTCCTGAGAAAGTTCTGCTGAACCGACGAAATTCCTTGCACGCATGCGCGAGGCTAAAGCTATGGCTCGGCTCGCAGCACTCCCGATGTATGACTTTCCCGAACTCAGCGACGCTCATGATGCGATGTGGAGTTTCGTCGCTCACGAGCTTCGCCACGCTGGGCTGTCAGAAATCCCCGATGCTCTCGACCGCGTGCTGGCCTATGACCAAACCTGGACAGATCCAAACCTTTTGCTTGGCCAAAGCTGTGGGCTGCCCATTGTCGATCAACTCGATGGGCTCGTCGCCGTCGTGGGAGGTTTCGCGGTGACCGACGGATCTCCCGACGCCACCTACGCCTCGAAACTCGTGGTGCACGCAGACAGCCCCGTGCATTCGTTGGCCGAAGTGGACTGGAGCCGCGGAATTCGGGTGGCCATCAACGGTTGGGACTCACTTTCCGGTTACGTAAGTTTTGGCGCCGCCTTTGCCGAAGCGCTACAGACCGGCTCGATCTCTCCGACCGCAGCCTTTGCTCATGTGGAACCCACCGGCGCACATGTGCTCAGTGCCGCAGCGCTCGCCGACCGCAGCATTGACTTGGCCTGCATGGATGGTCACACCCTGGCGCTCCTGCAACAACACCGACCTGAAGCGGTAGCGCACCTGCGCGTGATTGGTTCCGGACCGACCGTTCCCTGCCTGCCGCTGATTACCGCCCTCCCTGCCGACGACGAACTCCAAGCCACCTTACGATCGGCACTCAGCGCGGCAAGCGTGGCGGAATCCTTGGCGTCAGCTCGTCAAGCTCTAGGCATTACCGGCTTCGTTGCCTACGGCAATGATCGTTATGAACCCATCCGGGAAATGCACCAAAAGGCGAAAGGGTTTTTCGATCGCCAGTATTTGAGTCTGGCCGAGTAAGCCTCTTCGCCCAAACGAGTGATAGGAACTCACCTATGAGTGGTGTGCAATCGGTCGAGCGAGCGTTGTCGATTTTACGGGCTCTGAGCGCCGGACCGGCTGGGGTGACAGAGCTTGGCGAACGGGTGGATCTCGCAAAAAGCACCGTTTCTCGCATGTTGAGCACACTTGAAGACATTGGGGCGGTAGCGCAACTGGAATCCGGTGGACGCTATCGGCTGGGACCGTTGATGGCGGAAATCGCTGGGTCAATGGCTCCAACGAAATCCTTGATCGAGTCTGCTCACCCACTCTTGGCGGAGCTCAGCCGAGCTACCGGTGAAGCGGTTGGGCTGTCCGTCCGTGAGGCGGGCCAAGTTCGGTACATCCTCCAAACCGCCCAAACCGGTGAGGTCCAGGTGCGGGATTGGACCGGATTTGCGTCGCCCCTGCACGTTGGTGCTGCCGGGGTCATCCTGCTCGCTCACGCTCCGGATGCGGTGGTTGCCTCGTATCTTTCGGGAGAGTTGGCAGCGTTCACGGCGAAAACCGTGGTGGACCGCGATGAGCTGGCCAAACGACTCCATGCCTGTCGAGCAACGGGCTGGGAGTGGGTGTTCGGAGAGTTTTCCGAGGAACTGAACTCTGTGGCTGCGCCGGTGCGAGATCGTGACGATGAGGTCATTGCTGCCATTCACGTTCATGGACCCATTTTTCGTTTTCCCGGTGCCGAGCCTTCCGATTCGGTTGGAAAACGGGTGGCCGATACGGCGAATCGTTTGACCCAGGCGCTCCGGCAGCCGTAGCACGAGAGTTCATCCCGTTGCGGTCGAGGCGGGGTGGCCGTGGGAGTGGTGCCTTGGGGGCTGACGTGTCCTGCGGCGGTGTTTGGTGGGCTGGGCGTGGTTGGGTGAGTGTGGTGTTGAGGGTTCGGACTCGGGGCAATCTTGAGGAATCCACCAGGTGGTTTCGGTTTGTCTTACGAAACATCGAGTCGTCTTCGGGCGAAAGGTGACAGAAACCGCATACTGTTTGGCGAACTGGGCCGGTAGCCTGGCGGGATGTCTTCGCCACTAGAAAAACTGTTGAATGAACGGCGAGTGCTGCTCGCCGATGGAGCGACGGGGACGAACTTTTTCCAGATGGGCCTCGAAGCGGGTGAACCTCCAGAATTTTGGATGACCGATCATCCGGATCGCATTCAGGATTTGCACCAGCGTTTCGTCGATGCGGGCGCCGACATCATCTTGACCAATACTTTTGGCTGTAACCGTCACCGTTTGAAGCTTCACAAGGCGCAGGACCGCACCTTTGACCTGGCTAAGCGTGCTGCTGAACTGGCCCGCGAAGTCGCCGACAAAGCTGGCCGCACGGTCATCGTCGCCGGTTCGGTTGGCCCCACCGGTGAGTTATTTGAACCCCTTGGTGCCCTCACCGAGGCAGAGGCGATTGATACGTTCGCTGAGCAAATGGAAGGGCTCAAAGCCGGCGGTGCCGATGTGGCCTGGATCGAAACTATGTCTGCCATCGAAGAAGTACGTGCCGCAGCAAATGCAGCCATTCGAGTGGGCATGCCCTACACCGTGACCTGTTCGTTTGATACCGCAGGCCGTACCATGATGGGCCTCATGCCTGGCGATTTGGCTGGAATTTTTGAAGGCCTAGAAGTTCAGCCAATTGCTATGGGCGCCAACTGTGGTGTGGGTGCATCGGACATTTTGGTGTCCCTACTTGCCATGACCGATGCGGTTCCGAGCGTCAGTTACATCTCCAAGGGCAACTGTGGTGTTCCCCAATTCAGAGGTACCGAGATCCACTACTCGGGCACCCCGGAGCTCATGGGCCGCTATGCCGAGTTGGCCTTTAACGCCGGTGCGCGCATCGTTGGCGGCTGCTGTGGCACCTCACCCGAGCACCTGGCTGGGATGCGCGTGGCCCTCGATACCTGTATGGCTGGCTCCGAGGCTGGTTCCGTTGGCGATCGCCCCAATATCGAGACCATCGTTGCTGACATTGGACCACTGGCGAACCAGGCGCCAAAAGCCAATGCCGAGGGTGGCCGAATCCGTCGTCGGGACCGATAACGCTCAAGCTCGTCTGCGCCTGAAGCTCACCTCGATGGGGTGCTAAAGCGAATCAGGGTTGAGGCGCACCTGGTGGAGCAGGTGAGTGCTAATCCGCCATTGCGGCCGGGTGAAGCGACTTTTATGGGGTTGGACGAGCAGCAGCGTGGGCGACCGACGACGTTACGCCGTTGATTGTCAGGGGCGAAAGGTGCTTAGCGCTCACGCCGTTGAGTAAAGTAGGCGGGTATAGGACAGCTTTTCGCCTGTTGGCGGCTGTTTCCCTCGTGCGAGGGAGAGAAACCTGGTTTCCAGAAGCCCTGTTGCGCAAGCGATATCGACTTCTGTTCCGCATCTTGGTACGATTCCATTTCTGAACTACGCAGCATGGCTGCAAAGGTTGTCCGCAAAACATGAGTGAAGAAATTGTTCTATCGGCACTAAACGACGATGACCTTGTCGCCCAAATGCACGATGACCTCTATGACGGTCTCGGCGACGAGATCACCGACGGCACCAACGAGTTGCTCGGCCGTGGTTGGAGTCCTCAAAAAGTGCTCGACGAAGCGCTGGTCGAAGGTATGCGTATCGTGGGGATCGACTTCCGTGATGGCATCTTGTTTGTTCCCGAAGTGCTGCTAAGCGCCAACGCGATGAAATGCGGGATGCACATTTTGCGTCCGCTTCTGGCTGAGACCGGTGCAGAACCTATCGGCACCGTGGTGATCGGCACCGTAAAGGGCGACATTCACGACATTGGCAAGAACCTCGTAGCCATGATGCTTGAAGGTGCGGGATTTGAAGTGTTCGACCTCGGTATCAACACCGATGCCGACAAGTTCATTGCCGCCATCGCCGCGCACAAGCCTGACATCTTGGGCATGTCTGCTCTGCTCACCACCACCATGCCGTACATGAAGGTCGTCATCGATACCTTGAAGGAAAAGGGTCTTCGTAACGACTACATCGTGTTGGTCGGTGGGGCTCCGCTCAATGAGGAGTTTGGGATGGCCGTTGGTGCCGACGCGTACTGCCGTGATGCTGCGGTTGCTGCCGAAACGGCCAAACGGCTGATCGCTGAACGTCGCGCTGCGGCCTAAGTCAGATCCTGTTCGGCTCGCCTCACTCTCACTGGCACCACGTACTATGCGCATCGTGCTGATTGGTTGCGGTGCTCTTGTGCGCGAGGTCCGTGCCGTGCTCGGACAACTTGCGTTTGGCGATCACGGCCCTGAAGTTGTGGCCCACTACCTGCCAGCGTCGCTGCACAACCGGCCGGATCGAATCTGTGACGCCGTTCGTGCAGCAATCGCTGAGCATGTTCAAGACGGAGATCGAGTGATCGTCGGATATGCCGACTGTGGAACCGGTGGCCACCTTGATGCACTTGCTTTGGAGCTTGGATTCACTCGATTGCCGGGCTCGCACTGCTATGAGTTCTTTGCCGGGGCCCAGGTTTTTGCTGAAATGGCTGACGCAGAACCGGGCACGTTTTATCTCACCGACTATCTTGCCCGTTACTTCGAGCCGTTGGTTATGGGTGCGCTTGGGATTGATAGGCACCCAGAACTTCTCGACATGTACTTTGGGAACTATGCGCGCGTAGTATTTCTTGACCAGATGGGAATTCCGGAATTGTTCGTGGCCGCTCAAGCTGCTGCGGCTCGCTTGTCCCTAGCGTTCAAGCATCACCCAACAGGGTTGGATCCCTTCGCCGTAGCCGTACGTGACCTAGTCACTACTTCGATGGTCGCAACTTCGGTGGTCACTTCCGCGAACGCCCACTAGTACATGCAATTCACAGATCGCTCTTTCATGTTTTGCAGCAACCGTTTGTAACACCACGATTCAAAGACCACGATTCAAAGACCACGATTCAAAGATCCGATTCAAAGATCTCGACCCGAAAGCATCTCCAGAGGACATCATGACTCAGACAATTCTTAGCTCGGCCACCAAAGAAGTGGTTCTTGGTTTCGGGCGCCCCTTTGTGATGATCGGTGAACGTATCAATCCCACCGGTCGTAAGTTGCTGGCCGCAGAAATGAAGGCCGGAGACTTCAGTCGTGTCGAAGCCGACGCCATTGCCCAAGTAGCTGCTGGCGCTCACATGCTGGATGTGAATGCCGGAATCCCTCTCGCCGATGAACCTGCGCTGTTGGCTCGAGCGATTCAACTCGTGCAATCCGTTGTAGACGTTCCACTTTCAATCGACTCCTCAATCATTGAAGCCCTCGAAGCGGGTTTGGCTGTCTACAAAGGCAAAGCGCTAGTGAACTCGGTAACGGGCGAAGGCGAAAACATGGACCGTGTTCTCCCGCTCGTGGCCAAATATGGCGCAGCAGTTGTGGCCATTTCCAACGACGAAACCGGTATCTCTGAAGATCCCAACGTGCGCTTCGAAGTGGCTCGTCGCATTGTGAATCGTGCCGCCGATTACGGAATTCCCGCACACGACATCGTGGTTGATCCTCTCGTAATGCCCATTGGGGCCATGGGCACGGCGGGCCAACAAGTATTTGCCCTGGTTCGTCGTTTGCGTGAAGAGCTTGGCGTGAACACCACCTGTGGCGCCTCAAACGTGAGCTTCGGACTTCCCAATCGCCACATCATTACCGGAACCTTCCTGGCCATGGCCATTGGTTCAGGAATGACGTCGGCCATTATGAACCCCATGCACCCCGAAGTGAAGGCTGCCATCATGGCTGCCGACGTACTGGCCGGGAACGATCTCAACTGCGCTGAATGGATCAAGGCCAACCGTGATCCCAATTCCGGTGGGGGAGAAGGTGGCGGGCGTCGTCGTGCTCGTCGAAGCTCTGAGGGCGAAGCCCCAGCAGCGGTCTAAGTATTTCCTATGTCTGAAACTTTTTCCGCCCCAACCAATTCTGCGACCCTTCAAGATTTGTCCCCAGTCCGGGCTCATGCGGATCGACTTTCGGAAGTGGAACGTGCGCATATTGTGTTCACTCCGTCGGGGTTAGATGGCGAGTTCGGCGCGGAAACCACGTTGCTGGATGCGGCTCGTGCCCTGGGTGCCGACCTCGACTCGGTGTGTGGCGGACGAGGAATTTGTGGCCGCTGCATGGTGGTGCCGAGTGTCGGATCGTTTTCGAAGTGGGCCATCATTTCCAATGCCGATCAGTTCGGTCCGCTCACTTCGCTCGAAACTCGTTATGCGGAACGCAAGGGTCTGAGCGAAGGTGAGCGGTTGGCCTGTCAGCTGCATGCCATTGGTGACGCAGTAATCGACATTCCGCCTTCCTCGCAGGTCCACCGTGCCGTGGTTCGCAAATCGGTTGAACTTGGCGATTTGGTTATCGACCCATTGGTCACCCTGTTGTATGTGCAGATAGATCCCGCCTCGTTGAGCGATGACCGAAGCGCAGCAGATCGACTGATCGATGCGCTTCGTCAGCAGCATGGTTTGTTTGCCGGTGTGCCCGATCCAACGATCGATATCGCTGTCGCTACCCGTTTACACAAAGCCGTTTCTGGCGACGAAGGAACAACGGTAGCCATTCGTTTCGCTAGTTCATCGCTGGCGCCTGGCTCGACGCATCGCCCAGCCCGGATCGTGGCAGCATGGCGTGGCTATACCGAACGGGTTGTGGGCGTCGCCATCGACATTGGCTCAACCACGGTAGCGGGACATCTTTGCGATTTGCGGACCGGCGAGGTCCTTTCCTCAAGCGGACTTATGAATCCCCAAATCCGATTCGGTGAAGATCTCATGAGTCGCGTGTCGTATGTGATGATGAACCCTGGCGGTGATGTTGCGCTGACGACAGTGATTCGTGAAGCTCTCGCTGCCCTGGTGGCCACGCTGTTGGCTGAAGCAGAATTGCAACCCGAAGCGCTGCTTGATCTGGTGTTGGTGGGAAACCCAATCATGCACCACATTGTTTTAGGTATCGATCCAACTCCACTCGGTGGAGCCCCGTTCGAGTTGGCAGTCAGCGCGGCAGTGCATGGTGCGGCCCGTGATCTTGGCATCAATGCGCCGTTTGCGGAGCTTTACGTTGGCCCCTGTATCGCTGGCCACGTTGGTGCCGATACCGCAGCGGCGATTCTCTCGGAAGGACCGCATCGATCCTCCACAGTGCAGCTGCTTGTCGACGTAGGAACTAACGCAGAGATTGTGCTTGGAAACAACGAGCGATTGTTCGCGGCTTCGAGCCCGACTGGCCCCGCCTTCGAAGGTGCCCAAATCTCGTGTGGCGTTCGAGCGACCGCCGGGGCAATCGAACGTGTACGTATCGATCGTGAAACCCTTGAGCCGCGTTTTCGGGTCATCGGCGCAACGTCGTGGTCCAACGAACCAGCCTTTGCCGACGAACTTGGAACCACGCCGATCTCTGGAGTGTGCGGCTCTGGGATCATTGAAGTCATTGGGGAGCTCTACCTCTCGGGGATTCTGCGAGTCGATGGAACCTTTGATCCCGCCATGGTGGAGCGCACGTCCCGGTTGGCGCTCGATGGTCGTACGTATGCTTATGTGTTGTACGAGCCCGGTTCGGATGGCACCGATGTTGTAAGCGGCGCCACGTTACGCATAACCCAAGGCGATATTCGAGCCATCCAATTGGCCAAAGCCGCATTGCGTGCCGGTATCGATCTCCTCATGAACCATTCCGGCTTTCCCGAGGTTGACGATGTTCGCCTGGCCGGTGCGTTTGGTTCCCATATTGATCCCATCTACGCTCTCGTTCTTGGCCTTGTTCCCGATTGCCGCGTGGAAGCCGTGCGCTCCAGCGGCAACTCTGCCGGTTCCGGTGCGGTCAGGGCGTTGCTCTCGGCCGCGGCCCGCCACGAAATGGAAACCGTGGTGGCCGGCGTTACCAAAATCGAAACGGCGCTGGAGCCGGCATTCCAAGAGCTCTTCGTTGGTGCCATGGGTTTTCCGCACACCACTGCGCCTTCACCCCATCTTGGTGCCGCCATCAAACTTCCCGAACGCGGAACCCACGATGCCAATGCAGGGAAACGTAGACGCGTTCGCCCGGTAGTAAAGGCTTCGCAATGAACGTGAAGTTTCTGTCAAAATCGCAAGTACACGTAGTAATCATCCATAGATCAGCTTTGTTTTCAAGGAGATCCCATGTCATCTGAAGGTCGTCGTAGCGGTGGCCGTGGTGGTCGCCAAGCCCTCCGTGCCAGCCACGTAATCGAACGTCAACCGTTCCTTACTTCCAAGCTCACCCCGTTTGAGATTGTGTCGCAAGAAGGGCTTGAGCAACTCGAATACAACGCGGACACCATTTTGCAAGAAGCTGGTATTGAGGTACGCGATTTTCCTGAAGGTATCGCAATTTTCGCAGCGGCAGGAGCAACTGTTGATGGCACGCGGGTTCGTTTTCCGCGAGGGATGTGTCGTGAAATCGTGCAGGCGACCGCGCCTCGTGAGTACACACAGCATGCGCGAAACTCTGCCAACA